>SLED01000206.1 GCA_007124945.1 Salinibacteraceae bacterium
GAACCATGGCCCGGACTCGTTCGTCGGTGATTTCCGCGAGTGGATCGTCGCTTTGGTCAGACATTACTCAAACTCGGATCTCCGAATCTCAGACTGACGTACTATCGCCGACAGCCGTCGTAGTTTAGCAATCTCACGCATTGAGATCGCCTCCACTCCTGCCGCCGTGACCGCCGATGACCTCCCACAGCCAGGCGTGATCGCGGCAGTGGCGGTCGCCGGGCGGCGCGTTCCGGTCGGCGCGCTCGCCGGTCAGGTGGAAGATCGCGCGGCTGTTACCATCACCCTTGTGAATCTCCTCTTCGGCCTCGCGATTTCGTGTACGCCGTCGGGGGTGATGGCGTAGCGCATGTGCCGACCTTTGACTTTGCACACGGTGACAAGGCCTTTCTGCGACAGGCGCTTGAGTACGGCGTTGGTCATGCCGAGCGACATGCCAGTCGAGCGGGCGATATCGCGCTGCGGGGCGTGTTCGTCCTCGCTGATCGCCTGCAGGACGGCAAGCTCGCGTTCGACATCGGGGGTGTTGGTGGTAGTGGTCATTGTGTGTTTGGGCGCGAGGTGCCGGCGGCGCGGTTGGCTCCGGTCGGGCCGGTGGGAATGGCGCGGCCGGCGCTCCGGGCGACAGGCGGTGGATCGTGCCTGAGGGCGCACCTCCGCCGGTGGCGCGGCCGGCCCATCTGCCGGCTGTCGCCTGATTCCGCTTCGCTGCATTTCCCCGCTGTTGGACGCGCGGCGCGGGCGTGTGGCCGGCGCGGGCGCGTCGGGAGGGCGGCCGAAACACGCTCCTCCGGGGCGGTCCGATGGCATGTCGAAGCCGGTCCGGACTCGATATGTTCAGGAAGTGAACATTAGCGCATGTGAGGGCGGGTTTCAAGGGGAAATGGGGACGAAATCGCCTCTCTCGGAGAGATTGTCATATCGAGTCGACCGAGGGTTGTGCGGGGTTCAGGCATTCGGGTTCCGTTCTGCGATCAATACGGTTCGGGCACGGCGATTCGGTGGTTCTCGAGCTGGTGTGCAATTACCATGACAGAGACACCAAAATCGACACCCAGCTGTTCAATTTCCTCAAGGGAAACACTCGGCGTGGAAACGCTCGTTCGGAGCAGTTCAGCTGGCGCGAGAAACTCCGCCGCGAACGCGCGGTTCAGCTTCTGCCTCGCATTCTTGCTACGAGATACGATATGCTGCGCGTCGCTTCCATTGAGCAGAAACTCGGCGACACAGCGACAGAAGAGAAAGTTGTGCGGCGCCTCGTTTCCATCGCGGGCCTTCATATCTACTCCGAGCCCTCCGGCAGTGTTCACTCCGACGACCCCATCCACCGGAAGGTCCGGTACGAAGCGCATAATCTCGTCGCGATGCGCGTCCTGTAGCCCGAATACATGCTGCAATGACTCAAACGAGCCGAAGCGTTGTTGCTCGATGGACAGCATTGTCCGCACTTCCCGCGCGATTTTGTAACCGGATAGCCACGGCCTCGGCGCTTCGAAACCGCGGAGGCGTTCGCGAAGATCCGACACGACGGGCGTCGCAAGATCAACGGACTGCAGGTGTTCCTTGCTACTCACGAGTGATGTCGCTGCAGCTCGGAGAGAATCGAGACTGGGTCCGGCATTACTGAACAGGGCGTTCCATTCGTTACGTGGTACTATCCCGGCAATCCGTGCGAACTCGTTGGCGGTCTCATCGTCGATGTCGTTCGGATCGAGACCGGCCATCGCCGTGTATCGGCAAAAATCGCCGAGCTCGGCATCGAGCCGGAGTATTTCCGACCATTCGTCCTGAAGGTACGTGCCGTGGATACCACGATCCTCCAGCCGGCCCACCACCGCATCCACGAAGGCGGAGAGGTCCTCCCTGGCACGAACCGTCTCAATGGCAAGGAAAGGCACTTCCGGGAGTATGTACCTGCGAAGCGGCGTCGAACGCGCTTCAGGTACGACTTCGATAAGACCGTCATTACCCTCGCCGTCGGCAATCAGCACCACGGACGGGAAAAAATAGCCATCGCCTGCATGCAGCATATTATGTCGGCGCTGAAAGTCGGGACTCGTCCGGTTCAGTTCAATTCCCTCCGGCTCGTACAGAATATGCCACCAATTTGACACGATCCACTCTGCAAGCGGATAGAGCGGTACGAACACATACTCCCGGGCCGAACCGGTACTCCGGTCGTGAATCTCGGTCAAACATGCCGATTGTTCACTGTCCGACGACACGGTCACCCTAAGCGAAGCCCATGTCGCCGCCAGCTCCGCGCCGCGCGCGCGCTCGGGATCAACCCAGCTTATGTCGAACGCCAATCTACCGTTCATCCACTACATCCAATCCGGAGTTTCCTCGCGATACAGCGGGTAGCCCTTGTACTCACCGCTACCGCGATTGACCAACCTTGCTTCGTACACGGAGCCATCAACGGCACGATACCATACGTACCTCGGAAACTCACCTTCCCACGGCGCGCCGACGTTGCCGGCCGCGATCGCGTCCTTCAGCCATCCCGTGATGTCTTCCGGTCGATTCCGCAACTCGCGAGGGCAGATCGACGCATCGGCCCGAGGACGAATCTGACCAGTAAACGAGGGCGTGTCCTTATGCTCGGGACTACCGACGTAACGCACCTTTGAGGCGATGTTCTGAAGGTGCTGGCCGTCCGACGCCGCCCGGTCACGCCGTCGTGGTCTATGTCGGGCCCGCGATCTCACCAGCTCTCGCCTCTGTCACGTATGAACACCGCACATCGCAGTTTGTGGCCAGCCTTCGAGCCCACTATACCCACGACCGCACTCGACCGACCGATATATCCTTGCACAATGCGCCCTACGCCGGATTCGGTCGTCCGGAAAAAACCGACCAGTTTCTGGCACCGTGAGTCGAGCGATTTCACCGACTTCATGTGTGCAGCAGCATAACACAGATTTCGACAGAGCCGCGACTCGTCGCCCGTCCATGACAACGGTTTACGGATCTTGGGAGAGCGTCCCGCATCTGCACAAAGCGGTAGAACCAGTACATCGTAAAGGCGGTGATTGCGTTGCCGGCGAGCATGACCCCGATCACCCCGGCGCCGCCATCCGAAGCGGCTTCGCCAACAAGCAGGAAATCGCCATGCGGGCGCTCTGCGGCGCGCGAAGAACCATCAACCTTATTCTGGTTTTCTTTTTGTGGCTCGCGCACGAAGGTCGAGCCTTCGGGTACTGCGTTGGTCATGCCGAGGGACATGCCGGTAGGGCCGGCACAGCTCGGCCGGTTTGCTTCCCGGCTGTCGCCTGCTCCGCTGTGCTGCAATCCCCGCTCTGGACGCGCGGTCGGGCCGGCGGCACGGTGCCGGCCGGCGCGGTGGCCA
>SLED01000387.1 GCA_007124945.1 Salinibacteraceae bacterium
GCATGACCGTCAGTCCTCTTTGAGGTAGAACCGACGACTGGAGAGCCGGATGCGAGAGATTCGCACGTCCGGTTCGGAGGGAGGGGGGACCGAGCCAAATCGGTCCTTCCTACCCCTATCTGGTTATGGAGCGCGGCGGTGCTGTCAGACGCAGTGCCGGTTGGGCTGGGTGGAAATAGCAGCGCCAAGGCGCAGGCAGAACCGCGCCCCGCCCATCCAGCAGTCTACACCCGCCGGTACAGCCGAAGCGCCCGGTCGATCGGCTCCAGCGGCACGGCATCCGGCCATCGGGTTCGGGCAATCCGTCCACTGCCTGCGAAAGGCGGGCCATGGCCGGAATCACAAACGCGCGCACCGGATCTACACGGTGCTGGGCCTCAGCATCCGACACCGCGCCAGCAAGCGTAAACGGCTATCCCTCCATTCAGCGTACAGTAGCAAGCGCCAAATCTATCGGTTGATCGATAGCGAAGGTCGGGGCTTTGTGTCTGGGGGAAGCCTATCTTTCCTGATTCTCCCAATCTGGGCCGTAGCCGATTTTCGGTTGCGTTTCGGGATTTAGCGCTGGCGCACACCAGCCCCATTTAACCGTGCGGTTATGCCACGCTCAACCACGCAAGACTCCCCCACCCTCTCAACCGTAGACGATCTCAATCGGCTGAAGGAGGAGAATGCACGGTTGCGGCGTGCGGTCGACGAACTGGCGCTTCTGAACGATCTGGCGCTCGCCATCGGTGGGAGCCTCGATAGCGAGCAGATCATGCGCTCCATCATTGGGCGGTCGATCCGGGCGCTTGCGGCGGAGCAGGGCGACATCACACTGCTTGGGAAAGACGATGTCAGTCCCTCGCACACCCTCGTGCGGAGCATGATCAGCACGAGCGCCCACTCGCCGCTGCATCTGGATCAAAATCTACTGGGCTGGATGCAGCTCAACAAACGGCCCTTGGTCATCAACGAGCCGGCCACCGATACGCGCTTCAAAAACGTGACGTGGGAGGAGTCGATTCATTCGGTGTTGAGTGCGCCGCTTCTGGTGAAGTCCAAGCTGATTGGGATTCTTACGGTCTACAACAAACGCTCCGCAGCGCGCGAGGGCTTTTCCGAATCCGATCAACGAATGCTGTCTATCATCGCCGCGCAGTCTGCCCAGGTGGTGGAAAATGCACGGCTGCATGAGGAAGAGAAGGCCTACCTCTTCATGCGGCGCGAGGTGGAGCTGGCGTCTGCCATCCAGAAACGCATGCTGCCAGCCAAGGCGCCCGATATCGAGGGATATGATGTGGCCGGGCTCAACGTCACCGCGCAGGAGGTGGGAGGCGATTACTTCGATTATATTAAGATGAGCGATCATCGCTGGGCGCTGTGCCTCGGCGACATCAGTGGAAAGGGGTTGCCAGCCTCGCTCCTGATGACGAATCTACAGGCGATCCTCCGCGGACAAACCTATCACCTGACGGCGCCAGGCGACATCTTGAAATACGCCAACATGCAACTGTACCGGAGCACCAGTGCCGACAAGTTCGCCACCCTGTTTCTCGCCATTTTGGACACAGCGCAACACACGCTTACGTATTCAAGCGCAGGGCACGAGTATCCCTTCCTGCTGCGTCCAGATGGTTCACATCGCCGCCTGCAGAAGGGCGGGGTGCCGCTGGGCATGATGCCGGGGATGGTGTTTGAGGAAGAGACGGTGGCGCTAACGGGGGGCGACTGCCTGTTGGTCTTCTCTGACGGCGTCACAGATGTGAGTACCGTGGATGGTGAAATGTTTGGCGAAGAACGCCTGATCTCGCTGCTTCGCGACGCTGCTACTGCGCAGGCGTCTTCTGAGGAGTTGATCGCCTCCGTTGTAGAGGCCTGCCTGCGCCATAGCGGTGCCGCCGCTCTGTTTGATGACATCACGGCACTGGCCCTGAAGCGGACATCCACCGCCTAACAGCAGACGCCCATGCACTTGCGAATGGTAGAGGACCTGGTGAAAGAGCATCGCGAGCCCCAACTGCGGGAGCTTTACGCAGATGTTATTCTGCCGGCGCTCGACAACACGCCCGGGTGCGAGCTTACCGCACCTCTGCGTCTTCACGAGCAGCCGCGACACTGCCTCTCGCTTACGCTATGGTTGCCGGAGGAAGCCGCCGAGAATTGTGTCAGATCCGTCAAATACAGCGAAACCACAGCTGTCGTAGAGGAGCTGTTTGAAGAAGGTAGCGCGTGGGAAATTCGGCTCTCCAGGGATAGAACGGGGAGTTTGCTCCTGTCAAGAAGGAGTCCACGCTCCGTACGTATCCGATTTCGGGGAGGGTGAACCTTTTCCCGCCGAGGTACCCTCAGCTCCAGCCGTCTTGCGACCCCGGCAGGGGTGTTTCTGCGCATTACTAAGAGCCGAGAGGTTCAAGACATTAGCTTCCGCCCCTTTTATCCCAGCGTGGTATCGCGCATGTGTTACATAGTTGAGGAGTGGACATGATTGGCCAGACGATTTCCCACTACGAAATCCTTGAGAAGCTCGGCGAGGGCGGTATGGGCGTGGTGTATAGAGCTCGCGATACCAGGCTGCAACGGGATGTGGCCCTGAAGTTTATTCATTTTGACCGTGTCGATGATGAAGTAGACATGCAGCGATTCCTCCGGGAGGCGAGAGCAGCTTCATCTCTTGACCATGTCAATATCTGCAGTATTCACTCTATCGAGAATATGGAGGATGGTCAGACCTTCATTGTGATGCCGTTTTACAACGGGTTCTCATTGAAGGAGCGGATGGCTGAGGGTCCACTACCGGTGGCCGAGGTTCTTGATGTAGCTCGGCAAACTGCTGCGGGACTTCAAAAAGCCCACGAGAAAGAGATTGTCCACCGCGATCTGAAACCGGATAATCTCCTGCTCACGAACGATGGTCAGCTCAAGATAATCGATTTTGGTCTGGCCAAGGTCTCAGCGCAGTCGGCCCTGACAAAGCATGGCTCTACGCTCGGCACCATGCCCTACATGTCGCCCGAGCAGGCGCAGGGTGGTGATGTGGACCACCGAACGGATATCTGGTCGGTGGGCATTGTTATGTACGAGATGCTCACGGGTATCCGTCCATTCACGAGCGAGTACGAATCGGCGCTGATTTATTCCATCCTAAATGAGGACCCCGCGCCGGTCACTTCCCTTCGAAGCGGAGTCCCCTTGGAGCTTGAGAGCATCATCACCAAATGCCTCGAAAAGAATCCGGCCGAACGCTATCAGCACGCCGATGAGCTGTTAGTTGATGTGCGAAAGACGGCTAAGCGATTGGAGGTATCCTCATCTGCCTCTCCATCCTCAGCAAAGGGTCGAA
>SLED01000157.1 GCA_007124945.1 Salinibacteraceae bacterium
GATAAGTCCACCGCCAACGCTAACCCGGTCCGTTAGCTGATACCCGACCGTAGGCTGAATGTAAATCGACTGCAGATTGTTGTCGAAACCAGAAAACGCTCCCTGGAATTCCGCTGGCCAGCGCGTGTTAAGCCCGAACGGCACGTAGGCCCCAACACCAACGCCAAGCCGCTCCGTTGCACCGTACATCGCGTAGAAGTGCGGCACAACCGAAACGGGACTGTCAATATCTGTGGTCTCCCTGGTGTCGTCGAACGTAAAGTCGCCGTCCTGAATGATATTTGTGACGCCACCACTAAAGGTCCAGCCCGTCGTCCCGGCAAGCCCCGATGGGTTGAAGTAAATAGCCGAACCATCAGCACAGGGATTAGCTACTGCCGTGCCGCCCCTGCCTGTAATGCACGTGCTCTGTTCATAAATTCCAAACCCCTGCGCCTGCGCCTCGCTGAAGGTCATAAACGTTACCCCTACAGCCATAGCAAGGCAGACGAGCAGTGCACGCAACCTGACTCGACATCTCAATTTGTAAGTATTCTCCATAAATCACCTATCCGGGTGTTAGAAATATCAACCGGGCTACTGCCCATGGTTAACAGCGTTAACAAAATTATCACACACGCTGCAAAATGCAAGTCGAAAGCGCTTTCAGCTTGCACTTTCTGACATAGTAACCACAATTGCCTCCAAATGAAGCCTGCTGGCGCATTAGATTACCGACAGAACGTTCAATTCACGGCGTTCCCACAGAAAGAGGTAGATGCCATTGGTGCTCATCAGTTGAATGTGGCTGGTCGCTAAACCAATTGGACGAACTGCAACCGCTATCCGTGCAACGTGCAGATCCAGCATCTCGCCAGACCTTAATTGTCTACACGCGGTGCTGTGATGCAGGTTGCCGCAAGTGCTCGAAAAAAGAGCTTCGAGAAGCGGTTACGTGCCGCCCTGAGCGGCCCTGTCTACAAACCAGTGGAGCTCCTCTTCCGGTGCCACGTGGGTGGCGGGAAGTGCAGGATCCTGCTGATCGCGAACGGCCACCAGAGATTCGTGCTTGCCCTCGCCAGACACCAGAAAATACACCTGTCGGGCTCTGTTGATGGCGGGGAGCGTGAGACTCACCCGGCCACGAGGAGAATGCCTGGGAGGCGCCTGCAAGCCCACCACCCATCCGGGATCCGCGGCCTCATGCGGGCGGTCTTCAGGGAAGAGCGAGGCAGTGTGGCCATCTTCCCCGAGACCCAGCAGCACAAGATCAAACGCTGGAGGCCCCGCAAAAAAGTCTACAAGAACCTTCTCATATGCCTTAGCCGCTGTCTCCGGATGATCGAATGCTGTTAGTATGGGATGAATGTTTGATGCGGGAATATCGACAGCGTCGATGAGCGTCTCTCTGGCCATGCCCTCATTACTTGTCGGGTCAGAGGGAGGCACCAGTCGCTCATCTCCCCAGAATAGATGCACCTGATCCCAGGGAATCGGTGGCGTGTCCTCCACCGCCAGCAGTTCGTACAGCCGCTTTGGTGTCGATCCACCAGCCAGAACGAGTGAGAACGTATCCTGGCGACGGAGCACCCGCTCTACAGCTTTCCGAGTCGCCCCGGCTGCCGCCTGGCTCATCTCTTCGTGGTCGGAATGGATGTGGGTCATGGCAGTGGGCATAGCGATCTCAGGAGCGGTTTGAAAATTGGGCGATCTGGTTAACGTGCTCATTGGGCCCCCAGGAACCGGCCTCATAGGTATGAACCGGGATATCGCTGTTGAGCAGCGGGTCGTACAGCCTCCACGAAGCCTCTACCTCATCTCCACGCACAAACAAGGTTTGGTCGCCCACGATGATGTCGCGGAGGAGCGTCTGGTATGCATCGGGGATAGGGCCGAAGGCATCCTCATAGCGGAAACTCAGCTTCTGCGTTTCCATGCGGATGGATTCGCCAGGGCGCTTGACCTCGAACTGAAGATCGAACCCCTCGTCGGGCTGCAGTGTGATGATAAGCACGTTCTGGTTAACCTCGCACGCATCGCCGTTCTCGCCCGTGCCCTGGAAAAGTGAAACAGGTGCACATTCGAAATAGACGGCCACCTGCGTGAGCTTCCGGGGCAGGCGCTTCCCTGTTTGCAGAATGAAGGGCACACCCTGCCACCGCCAGTTATCCACAGAGAGACGCACCTGCGCGTACGTTTCGGTCTTGGAGTCGGCGGGCACCTCTTGCTCATCCCGGTAGGAATTGACGTCCAGCCCATTAACGCGACCGGCCTCGTACTGCCCGAGGACGACATCCTCCGTTGCGATGGCCCGCGTAGAACGCAAGACTTTCACCTTCTCATCGCGGATGGCATCGGCCTCAAAGGTGGATGGCGGCTCCATGGCCACAAGCGTGAAAAGCTGTGTCAGGTGATTTTGAACCATGTCGCGGAGCTGTCCCGCATCGTCATAGTAGCCTGCTCGCTCCTCTACACCAAGCGACTCGGCCACCGTAATCTCCACGCGCTCGATTCTATCGCGATGCCATATCGATTCAAAGATCGCATTACCAAACCGGAAGCCCAACAGATTCTGAACCGTCTCCTTGCCCAGATAGTGATCTATCCGGTAGACTTCTCCCTCTGGAAAATACTCATGCACGGTTCGATTGAGCTCCTGCGCCGACTCCAGATCATGCCCGAAAGGCTTTTCCACCACAAGCCTGGCCCAACCATCGCCATCGTTCAATCCAACCTTTCCAATCGCCTCTGTCGTTTTTCCGTATACCCTGGGCGGTAGCGATAGATAAAAGATCCGGTTGCCGGGCAGGTCCAAGTCCTGCTCCAATGCATCAACCCGCTCGCGTAGCGCTTCGTACTTCGTGCTATCGCTGCCGAGCGATTGATAAAAGAGGTGGTCATCACACCAGGCAGACAGATCTGGGTCTTCAATCTCTTCCTCCAGAGCCTGGCGGGCTTTCTCGCGAAATTGCTCATCTGTCCAATCCGAACGGGCTACGCCCAGCACATAGCATGCTCCCGAACATTCATCTCCTCTCATCAGATGATAAAGCGCAGGAATCAGTTTGCGCTTGGTGAGGTCTCCGGTAGCACCAAAAATGATAAAGAGGTGAGACTCAAACATTAGTGTCCTCGGCTATTTGGTAAACAGGCTCAACACGTACGACGGATAAGTGCAGGCGGGTGTAGAAGAGTGAGTAGAGAATGGACGACCAGCGAACCACATCGGTTCGAACGGAAGTGCCACACTTTCAGCACAAAGAACAAGAACCGCTACCGCTAAAAACGGCGTTCGGCAGGCTATAACGTGGAAGAGAAGGAGTGTTCAACTCAGAACACCTTCTTACAGGGTGTACTCTCACACCGGGAGTTAAAACTAATCGCCTCGGTTTTCGGCACAGATGTATTAGCCATTCGGATGATGTTCATGTAGGGTATAAGTGGGTAGTTAAGTAAGCTAATACTTGTGATTTCGTTTTACTGGCTAAATTTATGTTACGCAACCGTAGGTTTGGACACATATGAAAGCGCTTGCAATAGAGCTGACATATTATAGAGTCCAGGAGGCGCTTCATCTCCTTATGCTCACGCCCCACAGCATAAAACCCAACTACTGAACGAACGATGGACACGCGCGAAGGAATTATCCCGTGGACGGATTGCAAAGATGGCACCCTGTACAGGATTGCTTCACCGTATGCGAGGGTAGGAGTGTACCGGAGTGACCACGAGTGCTTTCTCGTCGTATGCCAAAAACACGGTCATGACTACCTTGTTGAGGAGTATCACGAAGACCTGGTGCCGGGGCTCGGGGTGATCCGACCGCTACAGGAGCTGGGTCCATCGGCGGTGAGCGCCCGGTACGACTCCGATGCGGGATACCTGAAGCTACTCCGCTACCTTCTCGCACACGAGGCCGCAGCGAATTCGCTGTACGGTGGTGCTACTGCAGCAGCCTGACGGCTGTCTTTTTTTATTCGTCGATCGGATTGATCGTCGTTATGCCCTCTGCGGCATCATGCCGGAGCAGTTGTAGCATACGTCCCGGAACGAGTCCATTCGCAAGGATAGAGCGCACGCCTTTTTGTGCCAGCGTCGTCGCTACGTCCAGCCGATGCTGCATCCCGCCCGTGACGTCGGCACCGCGGGGTAAACCGAGAGAATGGCTCACTGCGAGCGTCTTCGCCCCTTCGATGCGCGAAATGGTGTTACCATCGGCGTCGTAGATGCCGTCGGTATCCCCCATCCATACAACACGGCGCGTGGGAATGCCGCGGGTTCCCAGCATATTGATAAGGTACTGGAAGATGGTTTCGGTGGAGCTGATGCTGGCCCCCTGACCTCTATCGAGCAGCACGTCCCCGCATGTGACCGGGAGCGCCTGAAGCTGCAGTACCTGCTGGAGCGGTTCGGTAAATACATCGGCTGGAGCGCCGCGCTCAGCTATCATTGCGCTGGAGGGGCGGTAAGAGACGGCTGGCAATCCTTCGTGACGCAGCGCGCGCACGACCTCGCGGTGGAGCTCTCCGGCTGCATGCTGCGTCCGACTCAAGGCCTCGGGCACCTGTTCTTGCGGAAGGCCTTCCCCTGCAAGGCCGGTCTCTGTAGCGGCCTGATGCCCGAACGAGCCACTTCCGTGCCCCAGTACCAGTGCCCCCGGATGCTCCCTCCAGAACTCGCCGAGCTCCTCCGCCAGCCGCGCCAACACGTCTTGACGGATCGTGTATGGGGTGGCTTTGTCCGTAATCAGGCTACCTCCCCATTTCACAAAGGTGAGTGGCTCCATGGAGCAGATGTAGGGGATGAGTGTGAGAAGGATGCACCCGCAGAGTAAACCAAAACATGCAGAAAAGCGCAATCGCCGGCATCAGAGCAGCGGCTCCACATCGGTACGCGGGCCCGGCCCGACGCGATCTCGAATGACCTCCAGCACGCCATCCACCCGCGACAACCGGCGGGCCACCTGCTCCTCATGGTGGGGCTCACAGATTACGTGCACATTGGCACCGGCATCCATGGTGCTGTAGGCAGGGACACCCTCCGCCCGTAACTCGCGCACGGCTTCAAGCACAGCGAGCGTAGCCGGCATCCAGTAGAAAATGGGAGGCACGGACGACATCGTGATCAGATGCAGCTCCACCCCGTCGGTCTCGATGACCTCACCCAGCGCCTCAAATTCTCGTGCCTCTATCGCCGCGGCGGCCCGCTTCATGCGTTCCGGAAGCAGGGATAGGCGCTTCTCAAAAAACGGGCTCGTGTTGGCCCGCCGGTGGCCATCCCGCGAGGCGACCTTTTTCGGAGCAGTTTCCACGAGTGCGATCACGTCGCGCAAGTCCCAGTGATCGTGTGGTGCAACCTGCCTGGCCGCGTGTCGGTCGCCCTCAGGCCAGGCAACGTATCCTCCCATCACCGAACGCGCGGCTGAACCGGACCCACTCTGCCGGGCCAGCACCGACTGCGTGGCACGGTCGGGCGCCACCCCGAAAGCCCTAAGCACCGCCAGGGTGAGCGCTGCAAAGCCGGAGGCGGAGGATGCAAGCCCGGCGGACGAGGGGAAACTGTTGCGGGTGGCGATCTGAAAGCGTCCGTGCCTACCCGCCCATTTGCACAGGCGCCTGAGGTGACGCACGATTGGACGCCGGAACGCGTCGCCGGCCGGTGCGAGGTCATCCGTATTGTGAGCAACGAGAACCTCATCCGGCCCGTCCTCTCCCTCGTGAAAAACCGCCGTGGTACGCGAAGCGCAGCGCTGTAGCGTCATCGAAAGCGACGGCCCGGCAGGAATGGCTTCATCCAGATCCTTCGCACCCCAGTACTTGATGAAAGCGATGTTTGACGGCGCCTCAACGGTTGCTTTGGGCATGCGAAGAGTTTGCTGCGCACGTTACCGCACGCGATCTCGTTCAGATATGATAAGGACGAAGCCCCTGTTTACTGCGGGAAACAGACATCATCGCCG
Source organism: Salinibacteraceae bacterium (assembly GCA_007124945.1). GTDB lineage: Bacteria > Bacteroidota > Rhodothermia > Rhodothermales > Salinibacteraceae > Tc-Br11-B2g6-7. Next base: position 5,939 of record SLED01000157.1, read on the forward strand.
ATCATCCGGCGTGTTAATGCGACTTCTTGGAGTGGCCGTTGCCGATGGACAGGGTAGCCCGGCCGAGTTGATGGTGGGCACGTGCCAGGTGATGCGAGCTGAGGGCGGCCATCAGCGAGAGTTCGCCCGCCAGTACGGTGGCACCCAGTATTTCAGCCAGGCGCATCACCGCTGCGCCGGGATTATCAGCATCCGGCACCACGTTCATCAGAGATAGCGACTCGGATTGTGTCTGGAGCGTCGTTCCACCACCGACAGCGCCCAGTGGCACGTCGGGCATGAAGATCGAGAAGTACACGCCACCGTCCTCCCGCCCCTCAATACACGTCACGCCGAGCGACCCTTCCACCACCTGAGCGATATCCTGACCCGTGGCCAGGAAGAAGGCCGCCACCATGTTAGCGTAGTGGGCGTTAAGCCCCATGGAGCCTGCAGCAGCCGAACCAAGGAGGTTCTTGCGATACTGCACCTCGGTGATGGAAGCGGCTGTCGTTTTCAGTACCTCACGCAGCACTTCTTCGCTTAGCTCCACCTCGGCAAATATGCGCTTTCCACGCCCCTCCTGCGCGTTAATGGCCGACGGCTTCTTATCGACGCAGTAATTCCCCGAGAGGGAGACAAACTCTATTCCGGTCTCCGGAACGATCAGATCTTTGATAACCCGATTGCAGGCCAGCGTAACCATATTCATACCCATGGCATCGCCGGTGGTAAACCGGAAGCGAACGAAGACCGTGGTACCCATCACAAAGGGCTTCAGATCGAGCAGGCGCAGGTACCGGCTCGTCGCCTCCACGCGCGTACGAATCTCGTCCTCGTTTTCCTCCAGCCACTCCAGGAACGCATTGGTTTCCCGGATACCGGAGGTTCGAAATACGGGAGCCCGCGTCATGCCAACATCCTCGACATGCACTACAGCCGCGCCAGCCGCCCGCACGGCAGCGCATCCCCGGTTCACGCTGGCCACGAGAGCACCTTCCGTCGTAGCCAGCGGCACGAACACGTCCTCATTCTGCACGTGGCCACCGTCAATTGGCAGTGGTCCCACAGCGCCTACCGGCACCTGCACCCCACCAATGAGGTTCTCACAATTGCTGTCGGACACGACTTCCGCGTCGAAGTTGAACTGCTGAAGACCGGTCGTCTCTACACCTGCCTTGCGCTCAAGCGCGCGGCGGCGGATCGTTGCGGCATCGCGCGCCAGCAGATCCTTGGGCAGCTTATGAAGGGCCAGCGAGCCCTCGGCGAGGGCGGCAACCAGCTCCTCCTGACTTTCGGAGAGAGAGTCTGTGTGGGTTACCACCGGCTTGTGGACGCCGTTTCTGAGGGGCGCCTCTACAGTGGAAGTAGTGGAATTCATGGCCCTACGCTCATTGCTATCCATGGGGCACTCGTTACCGCGTTCGCTCATAAATGCGTACTTGTTGTAGGTCGGAGATCGACCGGGCACCGGTACAGAACATCGCTATGGTGAGTTCGCGAACGGTGCGATCAATTGTTTCTTTCACAGCAGCTTCGGATTTCAGGGCGGCATGAATGAACGGGGACGCCATCCCAACCAGGTCTGCGCCAAGCGCGATGGCCTTCGCTACATCCAGCCCGCTGCGCACACCGCCGCTGCCTATCACGGTGACGCCGGGTATTTCCCGAACTTGTTTGATGGCCGTAGGTGTGGGCACGCCCCAGTCGGCAAAGAGATCACCGAGATCATAGTCTTCGGCCCGATGAGCCTCAATGCGAGCCCAACTGGTACCTCCTTGGCCTGCTACGTCAATAATGTGCACGCCCCGTTCTGCAAGCTCGCCCGCTACTCTTCCAGAGATGCCACAACCCACCTCTTTCACAATTACCGGTACGGAGAGCTCCTCCGCCACCAGTTTAATTTTCGGGAGGAGGTCCGCAAAGTTGCGATCCCCCTCCGGTTGTATCACTTCCTGCAGCGGGTTCAGGTGCAACACCAGCGCATCGGCGTCGACCATCTCCACCGCGGCCTCGCATTCTGCAAGCCCGTATCCGTAATTTAGCTGAACGGCTCCCAAGTTCGCAAGAATCGGCACAGAGGGCGCTTCTTCTCTGATCAAAAATGTGTCTACCTGCGAGGGATCCTCAAGCGCCTTGCGTTGCGAACCGACGCCTACGGCGATGCCCGCCGACTCCGCCATGCGTGCCAGCATCCGGTTTACCGGACCGGCCTTTCCTGTCCCTCCCGTCATGCACGAGATAAGCAGGGGTGCCTGCAGCGTCTTCCCGAGAAACGACGTGCGCGTATCAACCTCATCCAGATCAATCTCCGGAAGCGCTCGATACGCCAGGTCATACTCGTTAAAAAAGTGACGCGGCGCCTGCATCCGCGCATCCGTAGCCAGAGCCAGGTGCTCGGCCTTCCGGTCACGCTCAGCCACACCCTCGCTGTTGGCTGCAGATTTAGCCGAGTCTTTCACGTCTGCGATGGGAGTGGTCATGAGTGGAACGCGGGCAACAGCTTAGCAACATAAAGAAAAATATGTGCTACTGCGAGTACGGTTGCACCTAATCAGCATAAACAATGGTGAACGCGCTTAAAGCACAAAGGCAGGCCTGGGATTCAGAAGATTTCTACAAAGCGTTTGAATAACGGCTTTATTACGACTCTTCTCTCTGATTCGGGGAGCGTATGATGCTTAAGATCAACTTTTGTAGATTGATTGACGCTCGTCATGCTCTTCGTCACGTCACATTACCATGCTGCACCTGCTGCTGATAGTCGCACTGTTACTTGGATTTCAACCCGATACCGATGAGGAACGTCACCGCGCCCGCGACCTCGGGGTGGAAATCGGTATCTTGCCACCGGGGCCTCTCAATAGCATCACCGATGTGGAGGGGGTTCGCGTCGGCCATGCTACGGTAATAGAGGGAGAGAATGTACGGACAGGTGTCACCGCCGTTCTGCCTCACGGAGATAACGTGTTTCGGGATCGCGTACCGGCCGCCATCTACGTGGCGAACGGCTTCGGAAAGCTGGTGGGCCAGAGCCAGGTACAGGAACTGGGCGAACTGGAGACGCCCGTGCTGCTAACCTGCACGCTATGCGTCTGGGAAGCCGCCGGGGCAATGGTAGATTCGTTGCTCGAACGCGGCGATATGCAAAACGTGCGATCGGTTAACCCCGTGGTGGGTGAGACCAACGATGGCTTTCTAAACGATATCCGCTCGCGACCCATTTCGGCAGACCATGTGCGTGAGGCTCTACGAGAGGCCAGTACCGGTCCCGTGGCCGAGGGAAATGTCGGTGCGGGCACGGGCACGCGGTCTTTCGGCTGGAAGAGTGGTATCGGCACCAGCTCGCGCGCACTCCCGGGTCAGATGGGTGACTACACGGTGGGTGTGCTCGTGCAATCGAACTTCGGCGGTGTGTTAAGTATCGATGGCGCGCCCGTAGGTGAGGAGCTGGAACAGCACGCGTTCAGGGAATCACTGGGCTCCGATGGAGATGGCAGTATTATGATTGTTGTTGCGACTGATGCTCCACTGGATGCGCGCCAGCTTAACCGCCTCGCAAAACGAGCGGTCACCGGCCTGGCTCGCACCGGCGCGTCAATGACCCACGGATCGGGCGATTACGTAATCGCGTTCTCCACCGACGCTGAGTCGGAGCGCATCTCCGACGGCAACCTTTCGCCGCTCTTTCAGGGCGTGGCTGAAGCTACTGAGGAAGCGATCATCAACTCCCTCTTTATGGCTGAGGGCATGTCAGGAGACCAGGGCAACATCGACGCACTGCCTCTTGACACGACCATGGACATCCTGCGTGAGTACAACGTCATTGAATGAGGTTGATCGTGTAACGCCCGGAGCGCAGTACCTACGCATCGTACCGGGTATGTCGCAGAACGCACCTATGATTTCAGATGGATACAAATGAACCCACACGGTGGACGAAGAAGCAGTGGGATAGCATACTGCTGTATGCTTTTACGGCGCTGATGCTTTTGCTTGCCGTGATCGCCACGCTGGAGGTGCTGGGGTCGTTGTAGTAGCGAGCCACCGTTGCTCCCCGGCGGATTGTGGTATCGGAACGCCCCGCGTGGGTGCCGGGCCGGGATAGGCACCGTCCGGGCGCAAGCGTGAACCCTGAAGGGGTGAAACGACCGACATTGTGAGTGAGGAGGCAATCAGGACACGCCGTTATTGGGTGATGTGGTGGATGGTCAGATGCGATTGTCTGCGGTTGGACGGATCGTGTCGGAGGAATGGCACCGAACCCCGACGATCCGCCCCGGATGGACGATGGATGCGTTCATCGTCATGCCCGATCACATACACGGCATTGTCGTCATCACCAAATCACCCGTAGTAGGGGTGCAGTGCCCTGCGCCCCTAAGCCATCGGAAAACCCCGAATGCCCGACCCAACCGTCAACTACGATCGTTGGGCGCATTTGTATCGGGGTTCAAATCCGCCGTCACGAAACGCATCAACCAATTCCGGAGAACGCCCGGCGCATTGGATGTAACAACCGCAACGGTCTCGGGATGAATGCCGTGCCGTCATGTGCCCCCGAACCACACGTATGGGCACGGAGGGCCTCCGAGTTTGCCGGGCGCGCCCCCATACCGCACGTTATGTGATGCAGGTGCGGTGTGTCTACGGGATAGCATGGGAAAAACGCCGTAGCCTACAATCCAGACAAGCCCGCCCCCCCAATCGCTCGTCGCTCGTGGGAATACCGCTGGCCAAGTGCCAATTTCATTACCGACTGCACATACCCAGCGGACGGTTTTGTTTGGCTCGGTGGTGGGTGGTCACTCAGAACATGAGATGACCACCTTTTTAGGTTCTCGTGCCACTCGGCGTAACTGAGGGCCTCAGCGCAAACCGCGAAGCGGTGAAACACTAAAGCCCAGGGTAGCCACCCTGGGTACCGAACAAAAAAGAAAAAGAACCCCGAAGGGGTGAAACAAGAACCAATGGCACAATCGCTCAGCAACCTCCTCGTCCACATCGTTTTCTCAACCAAGAAACAGCGCCCCTTCCTCCAGAAAGGGGACGACCGCGAACGCCTCCACCGGTACATGAACGGCGTGTGCAAGAAGCAAGAATGCCCATCCATCATGATCGGTGGCGTAGAGGACCATGTCCACATCCTCTGTCGCCTTTCGCGCAAAAAGTCGGCTTCCGACTTTGTGTGCCAGCTCAAACGCCACTCCTCAAAATGGATGAAGTCGGTGCACCCACGCTATGCGAATTTCTACTGGCAGGGTGGGTACGGCGCTTTTTCGGTGAGCGCTTCGAAAGTCGATCATGTGCGGAATTACATTGCCCGACAGGAGGAGCACCACCGCACACGCACCTTCAAGGAAGAATACCGAGCGCTCCTTAACCGGCATGGGATTTCGTTCGAGGAGGCGTATGTTTGGGATTGATTCTCGTCCCTGTCGATTCGAACCCGTGCCCTTTTGCATGTGGTTCGCGTGCCTGTTACACCCTTTCAGGGTTTCCTTATGGCGCCGTTTCCAACCCAGGGTAGCTACCCTGGGCTGTAGGGTGGCACCCCGTTGGGGTTTTTATCGGATGAGCCAACGAAACCGGCTGACAAATAGAGCCTTCTCTTGATGGTTCTGGTTCCAGGCTAAGTCGGCTTCCCACCAATGCCATCAGCTTCCACGCATATGCCGCCATCGAACTGAAGGTGACTGCTGAGCACCGTCCTGTCGACAATCTCCCAACCCCAAGACGGCCCAACACCGGACGACCAAAATCACGACGTCCAGCCTCAAAATTAATGCGCGTCGCACATCACAAACCGCGAAGCGGTGAAACCCTACAGCCCGGGGTAATCACCCCGGGTACCGGACAAGCGCAAACGTGAACCCTGAAGGGGTGAAACGATCCAGCCCGTAAGGATAGCGCCGCCCACCACACCTGAACGGTGAACGCCACGTCACAAACATGGCCCACCGTATCGCCGCGCTCCTGCCACTGGAGCCCCGGTTGGATGAGAATTATTTATCGGGTGAAAGGGGAGAGCGTATTGTTTGCGTTGTGGCGACCGTCGTGGGTGGCTATAAGGTTGGGTCCCATCTGACGGTGCTCGTCAACGCATATATGCTCACTGCTATAGCGGGTGTTACACCCTTTCAGGGTTTCCTATTGGTGCCATCCCTAACCCAGGGTGGTTACCCTGGGCTGTATTGTGGCACCCCGTTGGGGTTTTTCTCGGATGAGCCAACGAAACCGGATGATAAAAAGAGCGCCTTCTCTGGACTTTATTAGGTCCAGGCCACGCCGGCTTCCCACCAATGCAACCAGCTTCCTCGCATGCTTGAAATGAGCTGAAGGTGACCGCCGAGCAC
>SLED01000068.1 GCA_007124945.1 Salinibacteraceae bacterium
AATTCATGGACGACTTTAGATCTTCCGAAAGATTTGTTAGGCTCAGCGACGTGCTCATAATCAAGTGAGGGCGCGTGTCCGGTTATCTAATTGAAATCGCAAGGTTATTGCCGATGACGTACGTTCCGACACCTTTACACAAAAAGGCCGCACCTTTGAGAGCGGTAGCCGTACGAGATCGGCGTTAAAATGATGATTTAAATTACCTGGTTGCTTTAGCACCGCCACTCCATGCCTGATGTTCTAATCCTCGGTGCCGGCCTCTCCGGCCTCACCTGCGCCCGCCACCTGCAAGAGGCAGGGCTGTCGGTGACCGTATTGGAGGCGTCAGACGATGTGGGGGGGCGCGTCCGCACTGACGAATATAGAGGTTTTTTACTGGATCGCGGATTCCAGGTGTTGCTCAAGGCTTATCCCGAGGTCCGCGAGGAAATGGACTACAGGGCACTTGACCTTCAGCGCTTCTACGACGGCGCGCTTGTCCGTTTTGATGGCCGTTTTCACCGGCTGGCCGACCCGTTCCGTCATCCGATGGACGCTCCCGGAACGGTCTTCTCACCTATCGGCACCTTCCTTGACAAGATGAAGGTGGCTCGTGCCCGGGCAAAGCTGACGAAAGAGCCCCTCGAAGATCTCTTCCAGCGCGAAGAGGTCACGACCGAAGAAGCACTGCGGAATCGTTGGGGCTTCTCCGATCGCATGATCGACCGCTTCTTCCGACCGTTTTTCGGCGGGGTGTTTTTCAATCGATCGCTGCGCGCCTCCAGCCGCATGTTTGAATTCACCTTCAGGATGTTCGCATCTGACGACACGGTCCTGCCCGCGCGCGGAATGCAAGCCTTACCGAATCATGTAGCGGCCCAACTCCAGCCCGATACCATAACCTTCAACACATCGGTGCGCGAGGTCAACGGGACTACCGTCGTAGATTCAAAGGGAAACGAGCACCGAGGGAAAGCAGTGGTGGTAGCCACGGACGCAAGCATGGCGTGCTCCTTACTGAACGACCGCTCAATTGACTGTGGCCATACCAGCACCACAAATCTTTACTATGCCGCAGAAAAGGCGCCCGTAGATGAGCCGATTCTGGTGCTTAATGCAGATGATGAGGGGCCGGTTAACAATCTGGCCGTGCTCTCGAACGTTACACCCACCTATGCGCCTTCAGGAGCAGCTCTGATCTCAGTGGCAGTGTTGGGGAATCCCCCTGTGTCGGACGACGCGCTGGAGCGACAGGTTCGTGAGCAGCTCAAGCGATGGTTTGGCGCAGACGTCGATCGATGGCTGCACCTGAAAACGTATCGCATCGCCCATGCACTCCCGGATCAGGAGCCACCCTTCCTTACGTCGCCCATTCGCTCGCTGCGTATTCGGCCCGGTCAGTACGTGTGCGGCGATCATCGCGCAACCGGATCGGTTAATGGTGCCGTCGCCTCTGGCCGAAAAGCCGCGGCCGACGTACTCGACGACCTGAGCTAACACCGCCGCTGCATGACCCTCCTGTTGCTACTTCACGCAGCTGCTACGCTCTTTATGTTCGGTGTGATCTGCGTCATGCAGATCGTTCACTATCCGCTTTTCAGCCTCGTCGGTAGCAGGGGCTTTGCGTTCTATCAGGAAAGCCACATGCGCCTCATAACGTGGGTTGTGGGTCCCGCCATGCTCCTGGAGTTAATAACAGCGCTGGCACTCGTGTGGTACCAGCCCCTCGGGCTCACGCTGTGGCAGGTGTGGACAGGCTTTGCGCTGCTTGCCATCATCTGGTGCTCCACCATGCTGGTGCAGGGACCCACGCACCAGGAACTGCGGTCCGGTTTCGATGAGGATCTTCACCGCAGACTGGTACGCACGAACTGGATCCGAACCGTGGCCTGGGGTGGCCGCAGTATTCTGGTGCTCGCAATGATCTGCACAGCCGCTCCTCACATGTAGCAGTTACAGCAACCTAACGATCCACGCAAATTACAGCGGATCCGCCCCACGGCTTGTGCATAAGGAAGCACGTCCTTTCACAAAGTCTCTTTGTAGCGTATGCCCGGCACCGGTTCAAGATCTATCCCGCACAAGTATCAGTGGATTGCCAAAGAGGCAACTGTTGCTGTACCCTACGAGCGTTGGGGCGAGGGTCCGCCGCTGCTTTTGCTGCCGGCACTTAGCACCATCTCCACGCGTGAGGAATGGCGGGCTGTAGCGGAGCGCCTGTCTACTTCGTTTGCGGTCACACTCGTGGATTGGCCCGGATTTGGACAGTCGACGCGGCCGCCGCTACGTTATAACCGCGGCCTTTACCAGCGATTTCTGTTGAGTTTGGTTCGCGACCTGTTCGACGAACCACCGGCTGTTGCTGCTGCCGGTCATGGAGCCGGGCTGGCTGTTCGAACGGCAAGTCGCGCGCCGGATCTATTCAGCCACCTTGCTTTGGCTGCCCCCACGTGGCAGGGTCCGTTCCCTACGATGCTTGGAGGCGATCGACCGGCATGGCTGTCTTTTCTCTACTGGTTGATCCAACAACCCGTCGTCGGCCCGGCCCTGTATCGGCTAAACGCCTCGCGGCCAATGCTTGAGAAGATGTCCAAGCAGCACGTATTTGCGAGCGAAAGTCGGGTAACGGACGAATGGTTGAACGCCCGATATGAGTTGACACAGCAACCGGGAGCGCGGTACGCTGCGGCAGCCTTTATTACGGGACGCTTAGATCCAGCCCACAGCCGGGAGGAGTTTCTCGGCTATCTGCAGCGGATACGCATGCCGGTGTTGCTGCTCATTCCGGAAGACGCGCCGGATGGCTCGGGCACAGAAATGTCTTATATGAAACAGCTACCCTCGGTGGAGTACCGTACGCTTCCCGGCTCACTCAGTCTGCACGAGGAGTTTCCCAAACAGGTAAGCGATGAACTGCTTGCGTTTCTGCCCGCCGGAGAGGCTGCCGTTGCATAGCCTCCCTTTACCCTCAACCGTTTAACTACCCGGCCATGCCTGTCGCAACTGACTCTCGCGCCGAAACTTATGACGCAGTCAACGAGCGCCTCAGCGCCCTGCTTGAAGGTGAAACGGACTGGATAGCGGCAATGGCAACCGTTGCCTGCGAGTTGCATCACGCGTTTGATTATTTCCACTGGACGGGGTTTTATCGCGCTGTTGGCGAGAATCAACTCATTGTTGGGCCGTACCAGGGCACGCACGGATGTCTGCACATCAGCTTCGACAGGGGCGTATGTGGAGCCGCTGCCCGCACCAGGAAAACGCAGCTGGTACCGGATGTGGAGGAGTTCCCCGATCATATTGCCTGCTCTTCCACCACGCGCTCTGA
>SLED01000159.1 GCA_007124945.1 Salinibacteraceae bacterium
CTACTGGCAGGTGCGATGGTATCTCCCCGGGCTCTTTGGGATCGGAGTGCTTATGGCGTGCAGTACAGCAATAGTCAGCTTCGCCCAACGCTGGGTGTGGCAGCGTATCGGTCTCCGGTGTACGGCATCACTCAGTACGGCGACGGCGTGCTGCTTGACCGGCGAACGAGTCTGGATCTGACCATGGACCTGCCGCTCGACGTTGCGGTGCAGCCCTACACCGGTACCTCACTCTCCGCGCGGCTTCGTCTTGTAGATCTGGAGCCCATCAACGAAGATCGCATTTCTCTACTGGGGTTGCCGGAGCCTGAGGCAGGGCAGCAACTGGAAGGGCGGATGGTGTTCTCGCGTGTGGAGCAACCGCCACAGCAGGGATGGTTCGTTCATCCGCTCTCGGGCGGTGGCGCCCGTTTTGAGCTGTATGGAGCGATGCGTGCCTTTGGGACGGATACAGAGTTTCTACGAGCGGATCTCGCTGCCTATCGCATTCTCCCGGGCATTGGAGATCACCGCCTTTTCGTGTACGGCCGGGCTCAAGCCCAGCAGGGTGAATCGTTCGCGCAGGATTATTTCGGACTCTCGCGGCGGGATGATCTTCGTCTCCGGCTGCCCGTCGAGGTTGGACCGCTTGAGGCATTAACTTTTGGCCCCACCGAGCGCGTGCGGGGGCATCGCGCCTTTGCGCTCGGCAATCGGATGCTGTTTGGCTCGGTAGAGTACCGAGTGCCTCTGGTGCCGAGCCTGCGCACGCAAATCCTGGGGCTGGCCCGGTTTGGCGGAGTAGGCCTCTCGCTCTTCGCCGATGCGGGGGTTGTGTGGGAGAGCGAAAGGTCGAACCATACCGTGCAACGGACGGGCGTAGGGGCTGAGCTGAAGAGCTCTGTGTCGCTTCCGGGCATCAACGTGGGTTTTTCAGCGGGGATAGGACAGAAGGGTGCGGAAGTATTTACGCAGGATCATGAGGTTTACTGGCGCATCCGCACGGCGGTGCCGTTTTAGCATTCGCCCCGGGTGCGACTGCCCAAATCGGATGGAAACACACGCCCTGGGATAGACTTGACGTAGGTCGCTGATAATTCCGCTCACATGCCCCGTACGTATGAACACGCCCGCTTCTTCGTCAACGCTCTTGAACCGCCGCTTCGGTTTTGCGATTCTCCGCCTAATTCTTGGCATCAACATGCTGGGCCGGAGCCTGGTGCGCCTTCCTGAGCTCAACGACTTCGCCAGCGGCATGGCTGAGGGCTTTGCCGACACATTTCTTCCAGGGGCGTTCGTCTACGTTTACGCCTACGTGATCGTACTCGTCGAAACTATCGTCGGCGTACTGCTGATTCTGGGATGGAAGACGCGGTGGGCCCTCTTGGCGTTGGGACTTCTTCTTTGCACCCTCGCGTTTGGTGTGATTTTACAGACCAACTTTGGGACTGCGGCTAACATCATGATCTACACGATTGCGGTGTCGGCACTGCTTTTCACGACCGAGTACGACCATTTCGGGATCGACACGGGATTTTCGGTTAAGCAGTAAACAGTAACGCGGTGGATAGCCCGCGCTCGACTTTTCTGCCATAGCTACAGTCTCCAGCGTAGTCCACTGATAGCGTAGTGCAGCGTGGCGAAATTATACACTTGCTCCACGTCCGCGCCGCCTTCGAGGATGCGATACCCCGCGTGCACCGTCCATCGCTCGTTCAGGTTGTACCCGAACGTAAGCGCCGCGTCAATCGCGCGGCCCGGGCCGCCGGCAAGGGCATCTGCATCCAGCCGGATACTCCAGGGATCGGCCGGACGCCACTCCACACCAACGTGCGCCAGGGGTAAGACGCCGAGGTCATCGTCGAATGACGTCGTATCGCCCTGCTCCAGCTCGATTTTCGCGTCGCGGATCTTGCCGGTAAGGCCTACCCACAGACTTGTGCGGCTACGATCCAGTAGCAGGTAGCGGTACGTGAGGCGATACGAATTGAACCGGTACGTAGCCTGGGTTGACTCATTCGCGCTGTACGTTCTGCCGGCGAAAACTATATCATCTGACGGGATACCACTTTCCGTGAGTGAAAGCGGCGCCACGAGAAGGCGAGTGCTATGCCGATCGCTGATGTGCCAGCTGGCGTAGAGTCTGCCCGCAGGTGCCGGACCCGCTCCAACAAGCCCGGAAAGCGAAAAGCGCGTGGCCGTGCCGTCGTTGGGCACTTCAACCGTATTTGACCCCTGCCAGACAGGACCGCCTTCAAGCTCTATCGTGAAGGTATTTTGCGCCAGCGTGGTGCCGGGGAAGATCCACGCGGCGAGTAGTAGTAGGCCAAGTAATCGCATGGACGAATGTGGGTAGTGAAAGGTCGAGGCGGTACTGATTGTGTGTGTTTGTGGTTCTCCAGGATTCCTGATACTGCTTGCGATGGATCAATCCGTTTGGCGCATGTGACACCACCTCGTTTGTTGGAAGCTGAATACAGCCAGTGGCGCATAGTCAAAAGTTACCCCTGCTCGATCGCCTCAGGCGCTAAATCGGTTGGTCATAGAGGAACACCGAGACACGCCAGAGCACCCTTGCACGTATGTCGATGGTGGTGTAGCGTAGTAGTGGTAATTGTGAAAGCGCTCCCTCTGCGGCCTGCGACCCCACTTCATGCAGCGGCCGCGGAGGCTATTGGTTCTGGCGCTACGTGAAGTCCGCAGATTTCATTAACCCGCCACCCGTATACCTATGCGTCAACTTTTGCTACTACTGACGCTGCCGGCCTTCGTGCTGATGGGGACCGCCGCGCCGGCAGCCGCACAAAACTCGAACGACCTCGAACTGCTGCACTACTGGAATTTTAATGAGCCGGAGGAGGATGGGAATCCTTGGCCGGCTCCCGTCTTTGCTTCGCTTGGTTCCGGAGAACTAATGTATAGCTTTGACGAGAATAACATCGCGGATTTTGCAGGCACTCCAAATAATGCTCGCGAGGGAGATCCGGCTGGTAGTAGTTTCTCGGTCGTTGGAGAAAGTCAGAACGGAGAACACTTTGATCTACATATTCCAACGTCCGGATATGAGGAAATTAAGCTTATGTATGTCACCCGGGGTACTGGGACCGGTTTCGATACGCAGACGGTAGCCTACAGTGTTGACTCGGGGGCATCATTTGTAGAAATTGAGACGTTTACTGATCGAAACGATAGTTCTTGGGATGTTCTGACCGTTGACTTCACGTCGATCGCTGGTGCAAATGACAATCCTGACCTTGTGGTGAGAATCACAGTGGACGGTGCGACAAGTGGAAGCGGCAACAACC
>SLED01000290.1 GCA_007124945.1 Salinibacteraceae bacterium
CAGAATCGGTTATCCGATCCTTTATCGGGCTATCTACCGGAGCGACCCCAGTACGTCTTTTGGATGATTCCAGATGGACTACAGTGCGCACGGAGTCAGTGGTCACGGTAAGAACTTGGATGATACCCGGCGGGCGCGTGCTCTTACCTTGCGTAGTATCGTGTGGACCTTTGCTCGCAGAGACGTTTTTTGGATCGCGGACTCAATAGCCCTGACAAGAGGTCTACTTTCAGGTTTTTCGCTGAGGGCTTGAAGCGCTGGAAGATACTGGTAGCTCAATCTTCGAATGGTAGCCTGAATTTCCTCATATCGCTTTATTCGCTTGATTGAAGGCGCTTCGCTGAAGGTTGAACACTCGTCGAGTGCTCCGGCAGCCAGCAGAAACGTCATCGTTCGAATACATTTCTCACACCGGCCGCAGTTGTAGGCGCCTTCGGGATTTCTCCAGCACACGCGCAGATAACGGTGTACCGCCTCATTCCCAGAAATGTGCTTGCATTTTTCGAAACGAGAAGCTTCGCATCCATCATGGATGAAGGTAACCATATCCGTACTCCACAACGGGTCGATCAAAGGATGCGAACCCCATATTCTCAGGTGATTGTAGGGAAAGGATGACGGGATAATGCAGTGCGAGAATTCTTCGGACAGGGTCAGACCAACGGTTGCCAGCGCCGCTCCGTGATATCGCTCCCAGGGCGCATGCCGGTCAGAGAACTCGCGGAGAGTCGTCTCGATTTCTATCACCTCCTTTTCAAATTGAGCTCCTACGGCTCGCACCATGCGGCTCACCTGACGTCTCAGCGGGGTATTGCCAAGCGCGACGTCAAAACCGTGCACATAAACGAGTGCATCGATCGTATCGCGGTGTTTGATCAGCGAGTAAAAGGAATCGACGCCACCCGTGAAGAAAGAGGCTGTACGGCCCTCACGCCTACGCGATTTTCTCTCGCGCGCACTCCCCACAACGTGCACTCTCTGGAGGTGGGGGTGCCACGTTTGGAAGATGTCCTGGATGGTGTCGACGCCATTCAGAAAGCTCTGGTCAAGCGCTTTGTCAACGACAATTGAATCCGATCCAGCGTACATCGCCGGAAGCAGCAGGGCAGCAACGTACGCTTCTGGCGAAACAGAAAGACGGGCGTCCTGCGATTGTATCCAGACCGTAAGAGCCTCCTGCGAGCGCAATTGTGCGCGAAACGATACAGATGAGCCACTCATAGGCGCATTCTGGACCTTAACGTGGGACGTAATCGCATTCAATCAACAGTGGATCCATAGTCGAAGTCGCGTCAAGCGGTCAAAAGTTGACTTTGGAAATTACAGGGCAGGTCGACCAGTATTTGCACCACGGAATTTCGTGAGTGGTTGAGTTCTGTGAAGAAACACCAACCTCAGGGTAGAAAGAAGTTCTTTATCGAGCGCAGTTGTTTTCGAAGGGGAGGAGGCAAATATCGTCCTCCAAATTTCGAGTACACGGACGTATACGCTCGCAAGCGGCCAGTTAGAGACGGAACGCGCATCGCATAATTGTAGCAGAGGTGACTGAAGAATTCCGCCCCTTCCTTCCGAAAGCGCTCGCGTACTTCTGGCGACGGGGCAATATGCATAATGTGACGGTATAGACGTGCCCATTCATCTATCCAGCCAAGTGGAGACACCTGGTGGCCTAACTCTCCCTCATGAACACGAAAGCTTGCCTTCACCGGCCGTAGCTCCACGCCTCCACCTGTCTGTATTGCGATCGTCGCCGTTGCATAACAGTCGCACGTCAGCCGAAAGGTATCGTGGTCAAAGCCTCCTACTATGCGCAGTGCTTCAGTTTCATAAAGGGTGCTGGACAGCGTCCAAAAATTCTTAAATCGCATCCACTCAAGAACAGCCTGAGCTCCCTGACTACCAGACGCCTCGTTCGGATGCCGTTGCGTTACATGGCCCTGCTGATCAATTAAGCGCACGCCCGTCCGAACATATCCTATACCCGATGGGGAATGTAAGCCGTTGACACACGTCTCAATGAGATCAAGATCTATACAATCGTCATCATGCAACAACAGGAAGAATTCCCCGCGAGCAGCATTCAGGCAGTAATTGAAGTTCCCAATAGCTCCCAGATTTTCCTCGTGATGTACATATCTTAGACGTTCATCATTGGCGTAGTCCTCCTCGATGAGATCGGATGTCGCGTCATTAGTCGAGTTATCAGACACCAGTACGTCAACCCGACCATACGATTGTTGCAGAGCTGAGTCGAGTGCCGTCCGGAAGTACGTATCAGCCCTGTTGTACGTTGGTATGGCGATGGTGACAAGAGGGTGGTGCATGGTGTCCGAATGCAGAAATAGTAGCCGACACAGGTGTACGAGAAGCGGTGAAGGTAACCACTATAGCGTGGTTTAGTAACAGGACGATGCGTTATCCCCTACAAATGCAGTTCCTTGCACGTTTTGCTTTCAATCTTTTGGGCTTCACGTTGTCCCGACCTAAAGGATTCGTCTGTCCATATGTGATCCCACTCGCCATAGCGCCCGCAATAGGAAATGCCTATGTCGTCAAGGAAGCCATGAACCGTTTCAAGTGCCTCAGACCGGTCGAGGTCAAAGATGACGTTAGCATAGGGTATCAGCCGTACGTCAGAATCGACAATAGAATCATCGCTGTTGAGAATGCCGCACTCTTTCAGATGGTCTATCACGATGGGGACGAATGCCCCCAGAGGTTGATGTAGCGGCTTATACTTGTCCGAAAAGTATATCTCTGCCTGAATACTCCCTGTACCCTCGGGAGCGTTACCGGCTGAAAACATATGAGGGAAGCTGACGCGCGCGAATGGAATGTCGGGGTCGTAAAAGTATGTAACGTGCGCATCAGAAAGATCGCTCCGGTCCACACCAAGACTCACGAGCACTATTCTCGTATAAGCAAGCGTGCGTGCGGCTCGTTTCACATCGTCAGGCACACCACCAATCATCGGGATGAGGCTGGGTAACGGTATGGAGGAAATAATGTGTTCGTGCTGCCGCTTTTCTCCGTTCGAGAAAGTGAGAACGCCCTCTCTGGGGTCAATCCGGACTACCTCGTGTCCGAAGTGAAGTACAGCAGACTCGAAAGCAGGAAACCGTGACAGATATGACTGGAAGCCACCGGTTTTTGGATACCGAAAGTGGTCTACATAATGTACGTCACGCGAGTTCGGTGAAAGGAGGCCCTGAAGCAGTTCGTCTGGCTCGGGCGTGTATAGCCTTGAACCGAGCCAATCAGTTGTCATGTTCGAGGCTTCCGTC
>SLED01000282.1 GCA_007124945.1 Salinibacteraceae bacterium
GCGGCGGACAATCGCCGACAGGGAGCACAAACACGCCGAGGAGCTCATCGCCCTGCAGCGCTGCCTCCAGCGCTTCGGTGTGAAGCGACGCTTCAAGCGGCTGAACCAGCGACGTTAGCTCCACGGGCTCGGCCGCCGCGGTCGCCTCCTCCGCGTGGCCGGTGAGCGAGAGCGCCCAGAGCACACCTCCTGCCGCGAACAGCAGCACCGCAACGGCAATCTTTGCTCGCGCTACGGTCTTGGCACACCTCCCCCTGCGTTCATGAACAGTCCAACATGCGCGGGGCACACTACAGCCTCCCCGATTTACCACCTGTTCGATGCTACTACCACACAATACCCCCTCCCCGCATTACTTGCAAGCCTCAATTGTAACGCATGTGTTATAGGCAGCCATCCACCGGGTACAATGGATATTCGTTTAAACAGACGTTCCTGATTCGCCACTTACCTCTTCTGGGGTTTCTTGCACGCCCTCCCAACAGCCCTCACCGGTGGAGTAGCCCAACCAGTCACTCCTCTTTTGCCAGCTGCCGTACCTGCACGACCGGCGCGCCCGTGGCCTCGCACGCGACTGCGACGATCGGAGGCCGCTCTTCCTTGCCACCCAACCAACGCTCTTCCCTCGTGCCGATGCTCCAGCGTCGGCACGCCCAAACCGGACGGTCCTCCGTCCTATGGTTGGGTAAGCGCCATCGACAGCATGGATACCTCGTGAGCTCAGATCTGTAAGGAAGAAAGGGGCGCTATCCTATGGCACAGCCGGCTGATGGCACGCAGAGCGTACCCGTGGGCGTTCCCACGCAGCGCATGGGAACGAGAGCAGGCCTGATTACAGCCGCCTCAACAGCGCCGACCTCGCTACGCATCGGTGTCTTCGGTGGGATTGGGGCTGTCGGGGGTGGACCGGTTATCTGACGAAGGGGCGTTAGACGCCCGCTGCTGGGTATCCTCGCCGGTGCCTTCGGCCGCGCGGTTCAGCATAGACGCAATGTCGATGCCGGTGCTTGACTTGAGGCTCTCCAGCAAAGCGGGCGTCGCGCCGGCCACCTGGTTGAACACGGCTGGGATGCCGCCCTGGCCCCTGCCATTGCCGCCGCCGTCCACCACCGTGAGGCGGTCGATCTTGAGGTTGTCCACCGTTTTGATGACTTCCTTCAGAATGTCGGGCAGCATCTGGATCAGGAAGAGGCGCTCGGCATCGGGGCCGGCGGCGTTCCAGAGCTCCAGCTTCTGCTTCAGAATCTCTACCTCGGCGCGGCCATCTTCGAGGATGCGCGCGGCGTCGCCTCGGGCGCGCTGCTCTTTGGCTTCGCGCTCGGCTTCGGCTTTCACCACCACCTGCGCACGCTGCCGTTTCTCAGACAGCACAATCTCCTCGTCGGCGAGCTCCTGCTCGGCGCGGGCTTCCGATAGCTTGGCCGCCACCGACACTTTAGCTTCCTCTGCTTCAGCCTCCGCATCCAGCTTAGCCTGCACGAGGCGCACTTCGTTCTCGGCCTCGGCAATATTCTTGTTGGCTCGCGCCTGTGCCACGCGGGCCTCTTCTTCCTTCTCCGCTTCGCGCACCTCAGCAGCCGAAATAATGTAGGCGGTCTGCTGACGCCCGATAGCATCGAGATACCCCCGGTCATCCTCCACGCTCTGAATCTTAAACGTATCGAGTTGAATGCCCAGCGACGACAGATCCGACTCAGCCTCTGAAACGAGCTCGCGCGCAAACTTCAGCCGGTCCTCGTTTACCTCCTCCGGCGTCAGCAAAGCCACGACGCCGCGGAGGTTACCCTCCAGCGTCTCCTGCGCGATCGTGCGAATCTCCTGCCGCGGTTTGCCCAAAAGCCGCTCGACGGCATTGCCCATGGCCGCCCCCTCCGAGGAGACCTTCACGTTGGCAATCGCTCGCACCGCCAGCGGAATACCACCCTTCGAATAGGCGTTGGTGACCGTCAGATCGATCGGTATCGTCGTCAGATCCAGCCGATCTACACTTTCCAGAATAGGAATGCGAAAGCCCCGCCCGCCCTTAATGATGCGATAACCAATGTCCGTACCGTCATCAAGACTGTGGCGCCGGCCACTGAAAACCAGCACCTCGTTCGGCTGGCAGATCTTGAGATTCGCCCTGACGATACCGATGATCGACAGGATGGCCACGATCAGAACAGCGGAGATAATCAGAATTTCCATGGGAACGCGTTAGTATAAGAAAATTGGTCAGGTACCTGTTCGTTATTCCGGCTTCACCACATCGGCGATGGTGCCATCCACGCGCACCACAACAACCGTATCCCCCTCTTCAAACGACTCCGGTGCCGCTTCTTCCCCGAGCCCGCGGGCAACCATGCTGACGCGCTTGCCTCGGACCTCAAGTGCGATCTTCCCTTTCTGAGCACCCTCAAAAGGAAGTGTAACCTGGGCCGTGCGCCCTTCCAGGTCTCGCTGGGTAACGTTGCTGGAGACTGTTTTATACCCCACCTTCTTGATCACGTAGTTTCCGCCGAGACCCACAACGAGACCCGTCAGCGCGGACAGGATGAGGGAAAAGGGTTCTGGCGTTTCAACCAGACGAAGCAGCACCCCGGTGAGGCCGAAAAAGGCCATAAACAGGAAGAGGGCCCGGATGGAGAAAAGGTCGATCAGTCCCTGCCCGGCATCGATGTCGGCGTCTGCATCAGCGTCTGCATCAAAGTCAGCATCTGCATCAGCATCCGCGCCAAACATTGACAGCAGCACGAAGAAACCGCCCACAAGAAGGCAGACCCAGTAGATGGTGCCCATGCTTATAGATCAGGTGGTTGATGGGAGACTACAATGATGCTACGACGCTGCGTCGCAAAAGGTACAAAATCGACGAGACGTTGCACAACCGTGCCTACTCCTGTTTTACGATGAGCCCGAAGAACACGCCGATAAAGAGCGCGAAGCCGGACCAGACCACGATGTGGCCGATGGCGCCCGTGCCGTGAACGACCTCGTCCGTGCCAGAGAGCAGAAACCACATGAATGTAGTGATGAGCAGCGTGTAGAGTAGACAGGCGAGAAAAAACAGTGCGGCACGCCCGATGAGGGATGGGTGCCCGCTTTCAGCCGTGGCAGGCCCGATGCGTGCTGCTTTGCGGCGGAGATCACTTAGAATGTAAAGAAACGCCCCGCCCACCCCAATGCCGAAGGTGAGAATAATCCCCTGCACGTCGCCAATCTCGGCCATTGCCACGAACGGATCGCCGAAATCGAGCATCAGTATTACGCCTACAATGAGTGCCAGCCACACCTTGGAGAAGCGCTGGCCGATACTAATGGTTTCCTGCACGAGGGAGATCTCTCGCCCATCGCTATCGGCCGGCTGCATGGCCTGATGCGCAGAGCGTGCACCCTCAATCAGGAATCTGTCGAGACACCAGAGGCGCGCGTCCTCCAACTGAGCTCGGGCCGAGGGATGGGTTCGCAGCGGATCGAACGCGTCATCAGTCAGGAAACGCAGCGCGGCGGCCTCATACTGACGGTCCATGGCTGCGCTGAGCTGCTCTTTCCAGGTTGCGGTTAGCGACTGCAGCCAGGCGTCCCGAGCCACGGCACTCCAGCGCCCACGCGCCACCGGATGCTTGAGCCCTTTACGGAGCAGACGCTCTACTGCGCGAGGGCCGTCTGCGTACGCGGTATCAAGGAGTTGCGTCCAGGCAAGCTTGAGCAGGTGTGGCTGTAGGCCCCGTGCTTGAATCGTCTCCAGCGGATGTAGCGCATCGTCTAACGACGCCTTGCTTGCGGGCAGTGCATCAAGCCCCGCCATCCACGCCTGCGCCTCTCTGGCTACGAATTCCACCACCCTACCTGTGAGTTCACCCTCCCGCTCCGGGAGCGCCGGAAGTAGACCTTCCTGAATGCGGTCTACCTCCTGCTGCAGCTGCACCACCGCTTGCTTGGCCTCGTCAATTTCGTCAGGCGACGCAGGGAGAAGCCGGTCAGCAATCGAATACAATCGCGAAGCGTCGGAGCGAATATCCACGAGCAGCGCGCCGGGCTCAGGAATCACGTCCCCCACGACCTCCGCAATCGTCCGCTTACGATGCTGTGGCCCCTCACCCGCCAGTACATCGGCAACCTCACGCACTACATCCGGCAGCATCTCCTGCGATGAAAGAAGTGCCGACAGACCCTCGCGGACATTCTCAACCAGCGATACGGTGGGATCTTCCGGAGGCGGAGTATTTCCGGTTGCTACCCAGTCGACGATCTCCGGTAACGGCACGGCGGTGCCATCAGCCTTGAGATACGTCCTGTTCGCGCACACGGCCTTCAGGTCCTGAAAGAACGACGGGTGAGGACGCCTGACCGTTAGCCAGTGCAGGTAGGCGGTGGCGGAGAATGAAGCCTCCTGTGCCATTCTCCACCGGAGAAAGTGTTCGACAGCATCCGCGAGAATCGGTAACAGCGGGCTCCGGCGCTGTGCGGGAAGTAGCGCAAACAGCACCCTCGGGTCATCTACTCGATGAAGAATTGCACCATCCACAATCGCTTCTACACCGGGGGGCTCAATCTTTACAAGCTGCAAAAGAATGGCGGAGAGCAGTTGTGCTGCATCGTCGCTTGCGCTTAGCTTGCGTGAAAGCGAGCGTTCTTGCTCTTCTGATATGTCGAGATGCTGCGCTTCATCAAGCAGATGAAATACGACAAGGGCACGACTCGCCGTGCTTCGTTCCTGCCAGGATGATGTGTCTGCCAGCGGAGTCAATAAATCGGACAGTAGTGCAGCCTGGGGTTGGGCATCCTCCTTCAGAAAGTCGGACGTACGGTCGGCAGCGCGATACCGGAATTGGACGCGCCGCAAAACGTCATCAACATTGCGTACCGGCTGCGCACCGTCCTCATCTGAAATCCGCCCAGCAGAAGAGCCCGTCGATGACATGCCGTTTTCACGCTGCATCCAGACCTCCAGCCGGTGTGCAGCCCATCTATACGCACCCGGAGGCAAGTGTTGCTTAAGGCCCGGCGTGACCTCCGCTCTGACTTTCTCCGGCAAGATTGCGAGGGTGCGCAGCGCTTCATCGAGCAGCAGGAGCCCTGAAACTCTGCCCTCAATGCGCCCTGAATCCTCGTCGGTAAGCCGGGTCCAGCGATGGTGTACGATCGACGTGCTGATACGCGCCAGCCGGTCTGTATCTACTGAATCAGATTTCGCTCGCTGGCGCACGAGGCGGCCCAGGCGCTGAAGTACGGCGCGATCTATCCAGTCCTCACCGCAACGGTCTGCGGTTTCCTGCATCAGTCGATCGATTTCTTCGATCCCTTCGGGCTGCGAGACCCGTTCCACGGTTAACTCACAGGCAGCCAGCAACGCCGCCGCATCGCTCGAGCGCGGTGGCAGCGAAAGACGGCGAGCGCCCGCCTCGGTTTGCTCCCAGGGAAGTGGATCGTCGGTAAGCCCCATTTCCTGAAGCTGCGCTTCGCTGATGCCCTCCCGTGTCGCGGCCACCGTTAGCACAATGAGAAGGCGCCGACGCTCGCGCCGTCCATTGAGTTGGACGGGCGCATTTAGCGACAATCCGCGGAGGGAGGCATACTGCCGAAGCGCCTGAAGCAGCTCGGGAGAACGATGCAGATGCTCACCGATGGCTTTAGCAGCGGCGCGATATAGATCGACCACCGAGGCACGAAAAAAGAACATGAGAAACGGCACAAGAGCGTCCTCCAGGTGATCGGCACGGGACAACACCTCAAGCCGGAGCCGGAGCTCGTCGCGATCCGAGACCCCGCTCCACTCGGCCCACCTGCGCTGCAGCTCATCCGTGGAGGCAATCGCACCCAGTATGTGCCAAACCTCGGGCTCCGCTCCGGTAAATCCACGTACGCGCCGTTGTATGTCGCTTGCCGAGGAAAGCCCATCCTCTTCAAAAACGTCAGCGAGCAACCGTGCTGGCGGCTTGCCCTCTCGGGCAGACTGAATCCACTGCTCCCTCTCCTCTTCGGTTGCGTCATCCAGCCAGTGCAGAGCCTCTGGCACGTCACTGACATTGACAGGTAGCGCGGGCGGTCGTAGCATGCAGTTGATGAGCGCGGCGTTCAGGAGATCGATCGGGCCTCAACATACAAAGCGGAGCATTTTAAAACGAAGCCTGCGCGGGTCAAGCAGCTTCCACTCCGATCCGGCTTACGCGCTGCATCACCTCCTGCACCGTCTCCTGCCGGGTGTTCTCCCGCACAACCAGCTGCGCGTCCTGTGCTCCGAGCGCTGCGTCGTCTGCGAGGCGACTGAGGATGCGCTGTCGGCCAATGACTACAAGTTGTGAGGGATCGAAGCCATGTTCTCGTATCAGAACCGTCAGTATACACCGGGCTTGCTCCAGATCCCCGGGCGGCAAATCGATCACCACTTTGTGCACCTCCTCCGGCGTCCACATCATCGCATCCTCAACGGTGTACACGTCGGCTTCAGCGACGTCGATGTACGCTGCATAGCGCGGGTTATTCTCCAGCTGTGCCGCCAGCGATGCTCCATCTGGTGAGGGCCGCTGGAGCACCAGCACACGCAGGCGCTCACCTGCCCGCGCCTCTTTCCGGAGGCGCAGCACATGCTCCGGATAGACCGAAGCTGCGACGTTAAAGAGGTAGTCGCTAAAGGCATCGGCGAAGCTTGGCTCCTGCTCGTTCCACTCCTTCAAGAAGGGATTCATCACGAAGATGCGCAGCAGCAGGAGCGACGCGTGGTTGGCGCTGGCGGTGTCCAGCACGTGACCCGGCACCATCTCCCCAAGAATGTGTGCGTAGGCCCCGACATCCACAGCGGTTTTGGACACGATAAACTCGTACTGCCGGACGTTCTCAGAAGCATCGGCGGTAGTTACCCGCTGCCATATCTTTCTGTTGAACGAGTTTAGCTCTTCGATGGAACGCACCCCGCCTTCTGGAAGAATGACGAAGCAAAAGCCGACGGTATCGGGCTCGGCGAATGGATGCAGCGAGAGCCCATCATCTGGCGCGAAGCGCGCTTTCAGGGAGGAAACGATCTTTTTGTTGGCGGCGATGCAGTTTTTCATCAGCTGCCCGTGGCCGTTCTCTGTAAGCGGCAGGGCAGCCTGTGAGAGGTAACTGCTTACAGCGGCGGCGCCAGGGCGCGAGCCTTCCAGCGTCCACTGTCCGAGAAAGCCGCTAAAGCCTGCCCGGTCGTCGGTAGCCAGGTACGGAGCCGCGTACGAGATAGCATCGCGCAGATGATAGTCGCGCACCAGAATGGCTCCGGCTGGATAGGGTATGTAGCCGAACTTGTGCGGATCGATGGTCACCGAGTCAGCCTTCCGGATAGCTGTGAGCGCCCGGTACACCTCCTCTTCAATCAGCTTGTCCTTTCCAGCCAGCCTCCACACCTGCTGCTGCGACGTATCAAACGGCAGAAAGTGACCACTCTCATCTCTCGGGAGCATCGCCGTGAGGTATCCTCCGAGCGCGGCATCGGAGTGGTGCCATAGCGTGATACCCTCGGTGGCAAGCTCCTCGCGCGTCTGCTCGATCCTGTGCAGCGGATCGATTGCAGCTTCCTCTGTTGTGCCGCAAATGCTCACGGCCATGAGGGTCGCTCGTCCTTCGGCAGCGTGATCACACACGGCCTTCCGGAGCGCTTTCACATCGAGACGGATATGCTCGTCAACTGGAAGATGTACCAGCGACTGCGCCCCCAGGCCGATCACGTCCATGTTTTTATCCCAGCAGTAGTGCCCCGCCTGCGAGACGAACACGACAGGAGGACGGAAAGGGTCGTCCGGGAATGCAGAATTGTATTCGTGCATGAGCGTAGCCAGCCCGGCCTTACGCACGCTCGGAAGCGCATCATCGAAGCGACGTGCTTTTGCACGATCCTCTTGCATCGAAGATCGGATGCGCAGATGCAACTCTGTGGTCTCACCAATCGGCAAATTCTGTGCTTCAAAAGTGGACAGGCTTCCGATAGGGCGCGTATCTCCCCGGGCCGTGTTCACCTCCCATTCAGCCATGTAGCTAAACTCGTTGTCCTGCCTCGCCAACAACCTGACCGCCAGCGGGTAGAGCCGCACGTTACGGGCGATCCACAGCGCCTCCAGATTGGCCACCGTACCACCGCTGCAGAGATGGCCCCAGGAAAACGGCGTCCGGTCGTGACGGGCGCCCGTGGGTAGCCGCTCGGGCAGGATGGGCGGATAGTCAATCATCCGCGCAAGCGCATCCATGTAGCCGTGCTCCTTGCGTACCGTCTCAGGTGCAACTTCAGCAACCACGTTGTTCTGGTTGTAGAGCAGCCCCGCAAAATATCCGATCAGGGCCGGAAGCGTCGGATCACTTACCACATGCGCGATCTGCCGGGGCGAATAGATAGGTGCCCCTCGCTTCAACTCCGCCAGAATCTCGAAGAGCTCGTCACGCAGCCTGGCCACACTCCGCGCATACGCTTCCGACTGTTTGTCCCGCTCACCGATCAGCCGGTCATCGCCCGGGTGAAAATTCCTCCGCCAGAAGACGTGATCGCGCAGCACTTCCAGAAGCAGGCGCTCCAGCTCATCAGCATTTTCTCCCTTGGGACCTAAGAAGTTGGCTTTATACATCTGCTGAAGGGGATCGGTACAATGGATTGGCATAGCGCCGTAACAAAGTAATCAATGAACGACGCCTGATTCCGGTTGCACACGGTGGGCCCGTCGACACTGATTTACGAGAGTTTTGGCACGATTTCGGCGAGATAAATACGTGTGTATTTTTCGATTTACTTTCCGTATACTTCAAAGGTACCTGCCACCAGCTCATAGCCTATGGTACAACCGCTACTACGGATAGGATTTATTGGATTTTTCCTTGCCTGGATGGGCTACAGCCCGCTCCTTGCGCAAGACGACCCGCGTTCTGCGGTGCTGCCTGCTCCCGACCCCGGCGAAATCTGTACGCTCGGCACGTCGGGTGTAGATACGCATCACCATGTCCGGCACGAACATTTTACCGGATTAGAAGCGCTCGCGACAACACCCTCGTCCGAAATTGAGGTCTCTTTCGCCAAAGCGTGTGATGGGCAGTCCTGGCCCGACGAAGCAAAGGACGCAGTGAATTTTGCCGCCGATATCTGGGCCGGGCATCTCAGCTCCAGCATACCGATTCGCATAGAGGCCATCTGGGACGATATGCCTACGGCTACGTTGGGCAGGGCTGGCCCGACCAGAATAATCAACGACACGCGGATTCCGGATGCACGCCCGAATACCTGGTACACCGCTGCACAGGCCAGCGCTATGGCGGATGAGGATTTCATTGCCGAAATAGACGATGAAGAGTTTGATGTACGGATGTGGTTCAACTGCAACCGCACCGACTGGTACTTCGACACTGATGGCGAGCCCCCTGCGGGAGTAATTGACTTTGTCACGGTGGTGCTCCACGAGATCGGCCACGGTGTCGGGTTTCTCGGCACCATGCGGGAAACGGATGACGGAGAGGGCGAATGGGGACAGCCCCGAAACGGGGAACCGGCACCGATCATCTACGACTCCTTCGCGGAGGATCTTGATCAGCAGCTTCTGATTGACGAAGACCTCTACCCCAATCCCTCCGAAGTGCTGTTTGATACGCTCCGGAGTGAGAATGTCTTTGCCGGCGGTGACCTCGCACAGAGTGCGAACGAAGGCACGCGTCCGCCTCTGTACGCACCTGAGCAATGGAATCAGGGCTCCAGCTTTTCCCACCTCGACACCGACACGTTTGCGGATACACCAAACGCGCTGATGCGGCACCAGATAGATCGCGCCTCGGCGATACACTCCCCCGGGCCGGTGATGTGCGGCATGCTCGCAGATATGGGATGGCCGCTCGGCAGCAACTGTGAGGACCTTCTAGAAGTAAGCACGGCGATAACCGTGACGCCCTCGTCGGTTGACTTTGATGTGGTTACCGTCGAAGCGTCCGACTCGGAGACCATCGTCGTTGCCAACAGTGAAGCCTCCGAAGAACTCGTCAGCGGATCTATTAGCATTGACGGCGTGGACTTCTCCATTACCGATGGAGCCGGAGAATATGCGCTCGAGCCCGGCGAATCGCACAGCATTGAAGTAGCTTTCGCTCCCACAGAAGCGGAAAAGCGTGAGGCAACAGTGTCGATCTCTCATGATGCGGAGAATGCATCTTCGCCACTCACGGTCACCGTAACCGGAGAGGGCAAACCGCAGCCCGACATCGCAGAGCCCCTGGAGGATCGGCTCGTGCAGTCGGATGATGCCCCCCTTTCAATCGACCTGGAGTCTGTGTTTTCCGATACCGGTGAAAACCCGGACTTCAACGGCGAAAGCAGCGATCAGTCCGTAGTGAGCACATCCATTGAAGGAAGCGAGTTGACCGTTACGATTGAGGAGGGAGGCGTCGCGACGGTGACAGCATCGGTCGATGATGGCACCGGCGGATTTGCCTCCGATGCTTTCGAGATAGACGTAAATCGCGCGCCACTGGTGGCTAATCCGGTTGGTGACCAGGTGCTCGCGATAGATGGCGAGTCCTTCGCAAAGGACTTAACCACCGTGTTCGACGACCCGGACGGCGATCCGCTTGCCTTCGATGCATCCTCCTCAAATACGCTCGTCGCCTCGGTATCTGTGGAGAACGGTACCCTCGAAGTAAACCAACAACTCGAAGGCGAAACAACCATCACAGTTGAGGCTGACGACGGACGCGGTGGCGCAACGTCAGATACGTTTGACGTTGAGGTCACAGATCGGCTGCCGCCGGAGGTGGTTTCCGAAATTGACGATCAGTCGCTGGAACTTGGCGGATCCTCATTTGAGATCAACCTTGATGAGGTCTTCGAAAGCCCGGAAGGGGACGACCTTACGTACGAAGCCGAAACGACGAACAGTAGCGTCTCAGACCTCTCGCTCGTTGACGCACTGCTCACCGTCACGGCCAGCACCACTGGATCGGCGACGGTCACCGTAACGGCCACAGACGAAGCGCAGAAATCGACCCAAACGGAGTTTGCCGTCACCGTCAATCAGCTGCTGGTTACGTTTACACACGACTTCGGCGACGCTTCGAATCAGCAGAACTACCGGTTGCTCGCGCTGCCCGGCAACGCGAACCTGGATCTTGCTGAAACGCTATCTGCAGGCACTCCCGGCCGGGACTGGCGCGCCTTCCGAGAACTGGGCGGAGACGGATCTTCTGTCGACGACGTCCTTGAGGAATACGAGTCGGGCAATGACGCTTTCCGCTTTGCGGCGGGGCGTGGCTTCTGGATCCTCAGCAGCGTCGACTGGGCCGTTGACGCAACCATCGATGCATTCGCAACATCCGACGGCGGGCAGGCTGCAATACCGCTTCAACCCGGCTGGAATATTATCTCGAATCCACTGGACTGGGATCTGGCCTGGAATGACGTGCTCGCAGCCAACGACATCGATGAAATGCTCTGGGCGTGGGATGGAGGCTGGACGGACGTCACGGATTCCGACTTTTCCTCGGCGGCTAACGACGGGCGCGCTTATTATTTCTTCAACGAGGGGGGAGATAACGCGCTGGAAGAACTTATCCTGCCATCTGCTTCAGAAGCGCAGCAAGTGAGCCCTCGGGTGACGGCGCGAGCAGACACGCCGCTATTCCACATCCTCGCGCAGACCGAGAATGAACGGTCGATCGGCCGCGTGGCAATTGGTCGCGCTGAGGCCTTCCGCGGCTATACCGCACCGCCTTCTGTCTTTGGTTCCGGCCATCTTTTCCTGCGAGGCCCCGAGACCGGCCGGCCGCATGCTACTCAGCTCTACAACGATTTCTCTGATCGGGTAATCGACTTCACCCTGCAAGCAACGGAGGGAGAAACGGTCACACTATCATTTGATGACCTGCATAGCGTGATAGGCAACGAGGAGGCGACGCTGGTTGAGATGAGCTCAGACCGCCGGCACGACCTCCGCCGGGAGAGCTCTGTATCCATCCAGATGACAGAAGAAACCGCCTCACTCCGAGTACTTTTTGGTGAGGCCGCCCTGGAGGAAGATGATAGCCCCGCACCCCCCGAGCTCCAGATTTCACGTGTGTATCCCAACCCGTCTGCGCAAGATGTTACGGTGGAGTTCGGGCTGCCTGAACCGGCACATGTCGTAATTGAGGTGTTTGATGTACTCGGACGGCCGGTAGCGCGTCTCTACGAAGGAGACACGGAGGCGGGAACCCA
>SLED01000391.1 GCA_007124945.1 Salinibacteraceae bacterium
AGGTATCGGCGGCGACCCGATTATCGGCACGCGCTTCATCGATGCACTTGAGCTGTTCGAAGCGGATGATGACACGGAAGCCGTGGTGCTGATTGGTGAGATCGGTGGAAGTGCCGAAGAGGAAGCCGCCGAATATATCAAAGATCATTTCTCGAAGCCGGTCTTCGCGTTTATCGCCGGACAAACGGCCCCTCCAGGGCGGCGCATGGGCCATGCGGGCGCGATTATCTCTGGCGGCAAGGGTACGGCAGCAGACAAGTTTGCCGCGCTTGAAGATGCCGGAGCTACAATTGTACGTAATCCTGCACTTATAGGGGAAGAGGTCAAGAACCAGCTCAACCCTGCGTAAACGTATTTTCGCCACCATTCTGGAGGCTCCATGCGCGTAAAGCAGGCGGAATTCATAACCGGCGCCACGCGCTGGGAAGAGCTTCCCGTAGATGGGCTTCCCGAGGTTGCCTTTGTCGGCCGGTCGAACGTGGGAAAGAGTTCGCTGCTAAACGAGCTGACAAATAAGAGCGGTCTGGCCCGTACCAGCGGTACCCCCGGAAAGACGCAGCAGTTCAATTACTTCCTCATCAACCGGGAGCTCTACTTCGTGGATCTACCCGGGTACGGCTACGCCAAGGTCTCCCGAGAGCAGCGCGAGTATTGGGGTCGCTTCATTGGTCAATTCCTGACCGAGCGAGTGCCGCTCCGCCTTGTCATTCATCTGATAGATTCACGGCATCCTCCGCAGTCGAAGGATGAGGACATCATGGAGGCGATGCGAGGCAATCCGGTACCCTACGTGATCGCACACACGAAAATCGACAAGCTATCCGGTAACAAGCGAGTTAAGAGCCTGCGGACGCTCGAAAAGGCGCTTCGGCAGCGCGCGATGGATGTACCGATTGTGCAAACATCGGCCGAGACGGGCGAGGGCAAAAAAGAGCTCCTGCAATGGGTGGGGATGCTCGCGTCGTAGTGACTATCTCTAACCGTCCACGATCTGCTCCATCTGCTCGATCTCCCACGTCAGGTCGATTTGCTCCAGGTCTTGCGCGAGCTCGAGAAACCGGTTTGCAGCGTTGATCGCCTTGTCCTGCATGTCGACCTGGCGTGCGGCAATGGCCGCTCCCTGAAGCGCCATCGCACGGTCGAGCAGGTTGCCGCCGATTTCCTTGAGAAGTTTGGCTATCGCAATATGCGCGTCGTGGATTTCCCGGAGGAGGTCCTTCCGCTCGTTCGCCCCGGCATTCGTAACTTCACCGTAAAGGGTTTCCACGTGTGCTTTCAGGCGACGGATGCGCTCTTCTTTTTCCTTCAGAATGTTCGGATCGATGGCCATTTTTGCTGTATCCCTGTCTGGATTTTCATCCTTGCACGGATCCGGGTTGTAGCCGTTCACCGGTACCCGGCAGTAGATCGCCGGCGGTCCAATTAAAAGGAGCGCCCGAGGCCTTGCGAACCGGACGGCTCCTCTGTATGGTACATGTCACGCAATGACTCGCTTCCATCTGATCCCGCTTTGAATTACGTTCTTCGGCAGCTTCGCACGCTTTGCGAGGTGCATCCCATCCGATCGAAAGTTCTGTTCGTACCCAGCCGTCAGATCGGCACCACGCTGGTGGAGGCGCTGGCGCGGTCCGGATGCAACTGGGCGAACTTGAGGCCGCTGGTGGTCAGCGATCTTGCCGAGACGCTTGCCGGACCGGTTTTGGCCGGCGAGAGAAAGACGCGACTCACGCCGGATGAGGCACATTTTCTTGTGGATGCCCTGCTGCACACGCATATTCACGGCACCGAAAGTCCGCTGGCGGTGCTAAAGCCGAGCCGCCGCAACACCGAGACGTTTCGGGGCACGCTTGAGTCGCTTCGTAACGCCCGCGTGAGGCCGGCAGATCTGCGCTCGCGGGGTCGCGGCGATCTTGCCACGCTTCTGGAGAAGTACGAAGAGGCACTCGAAAAGCAGCGTCGCTATGACAAAGCAGGTGTGCTGAAACGGGCGATCGCGCTTGTGGATGATACGACCCTGTCGGACGCCGCTTTTGCGATACTGGACGAGACTCCGCTCACCGCGCTCGAAGCCGAGCTGCTACGCGCGCTGACTGAAAAGCAGGGCGTGCACCGCATCGGCCGTCCGTCCTACGGCATTGAGGCGCCCGCACACGTGGCCGCCCATCTTTTCGCTGAGGCGCCATTGCTTGAGCCGTCCAATGCCGGCATCCACCCGGCGGGCCTCGTGCGCTCGGGCGGGCTCACACCTGTCGACGCCGACGCCATTCATCTGCACCAGTGCCACGGCGTGGAGGTCGAGGTGCGCGGGGTGCTGGCCGATGTGCTGCGAAGCGGGCGGCCGTTTGACGAGGTGGAGATCGCCTACACAACCGCCAACCCCTATGTACCGCAGCTGGTGAGCGCTACGGAAGAGCTCGGTGTACCGATCCATTTCGCAGGCGGTCTGCCGATGTCGTTCACCGTACCGGGGCAGGCGGTCCTGGGCGTGCTCGAATGGCTCGCCGGCGGGCAGCAGCTCCGCCTGCTGACCGACCTCCTGCGCACCGGCCGTATCTCCTTCAACCGGGTGGCTGAGATACCGGAAGCGATCGGCCCGCAGCAGGTGGCGGCGGTGTTAGAAGAGCTGCCGCTGGGTAGCCGCGTCAACCTGAAGCGATTGCAGGAGAGGGCTGATAAGCTTCGTGACCGGCAGACTTTCCACCACGACGATGATCTCGAGCGAAAGCTGCAGTCGATTGAGGCCGCCACTCTGCTCGTTAAGGAGCTTCAGCCGGAGAATGCCGGTACGCTTTTCGATCTTGTTGATTATCTGTTCCGGTTCCTTGACCGATGGGCCAGAAAAACGCCCGTATCGCGGGATGAATCGCGCGACAAGTCACTGGCCGATCTACACGCTGAAGCGCTCTCGTCACTCCGTGAGCGGCTGGAAGACCTGCTGGACGTGGAGTATGAAGGCTCCTGTGAGGGGCTCGCCGGTCGCCTCCGTGAGATGTTGATGGAGCACGCCATCGGCGCGTCAGTGCCGCGTCCGGGCGCCCTGTACGTCGCGCCAATCGACCGCGCGGGGCATGCCGGGTGGAAGGCGCTGTACGTGGTGGGCATGGATGAGGCCTCGTTTCCGCCCTCACCCTCCGAGGACCCGATTCTGCTGGACGACGACCGCGCCGAACTTACGCCGCGCCTTGAGCTGATGCGGGATAAGCCCGCCGCCCAGACGTGGCACCTGGTACGGCTGTTGGGGCAGGCGGCTGGTCACGTGACGCTCACCGCAGCGGTCAC
>SLED01000176.1 GCA_007124945.1 Salinibacteraceae bacterium
AACTACTGCGTCCATGCGTACCGACGACTGGATTGGGCTTGGCACCAGCGTTCTGCTACATCTGCTCTTGCTGGTGCTGTTCGCCTTCACGACGGTAGACCGGAGCGTGCCCGAAGATCAATTTGGCTACGTTGAGGTCGATTTTGGTCCCCTTGCCGAAGGTAGCCCGGTTCAGGAGGCGCCGGAGCCAGACCCCGAGCCGGAGCTGGATGAGCCGGAGCCGCAAGAGCGTCCGGAGCCGGAGCCTCAGGAGCTGGAGCCCCGGCCTCAGCCCAACCTGGACGAAACGTCGCCGGTCGATCTTCCGGAGCAACCACAGATTCCCGACCCGGATCAGATTGAAGCAGACGACGCCGATGACCAGGGTCCCGAGCAGCAGCCAGAGGAGGAGGTGGTAGCTACTGGCTCTGCTTCAGGAGCAGAAGATGCCAGCGAGGGCGCTGAAGAAGGGGAAGATGGGCCGGGTGAAGAAGAGGAAGCGAGCGCTCCGTTTGAAATTGAAGGGCTGGACCGGTCGATGGTATACTCCGAAATGCCTGATTACCAGCGAGGGCAACGCAATATCACGATTCGTGTCCAGATTACGGTAGATCCGCAGGGCAACGTGGTTCGCGTGTTTCCGCTCATGCGTGGTGATCCGGAGCTTGAGCGTGCCGTGACGAGTGCGCTGCAGCGCTGGCGCTTCAACCGCCTTCCGCCCAACGCCCCGCAGGAAAATCAGAGCGGGACGGTTACGATCCGATACCGGCCCGAGTAGCGCATCCTGGTGGGCTCGTACGCTCTGATTCAGAAGCGAAAATGCACGTCCACGAAAAACTCCATGTCGATGGGTGCCCCGGCCGGGTGATACCGAATGGGCTTGTCGAGTACACGCCGGAGCGATGCGCTTGCACGCATCCGGTCTCCCCAAAAGCGTTTCTGTGCCGTAAGGTGTAGCTGCCACCGTGCATCAAAGGCGGCATCAAACAGATCGGGGGCCTGGCTGGCAGCGCCTTCATATCCTCGCCATTCGGTGGCGCTCTCGTACAGCAAGCGAGAGGTTACGCTTAGGCGTGGAACCGGAAGGTAACGCAGTGCCAGCCCGCCGCGCCAGGTTGGCTGGTTGGCTACATCATCGCTGAATTGACGCGAGGCGCCTATCGTAGGCTCCGCTGCGATAAAAGCTCGCCCATGGAGCCGGCTGAGAAGGGGCCCGGACGCGGTAGCCTGAGTGAGCAGCCTTGTGCCTGTTGCGTTGCCGATGGTAAGATCTGTCAGCAATCCGTCGTTATCTGGTTGAGGCGTGGCTTGCGTACGAGTAAGCGGAAAGTCGCTTACGTGCGAGAGCCCTGCAGTAAGTTCTGTCTGAAAGCCGTTCTCGTCTTCCCTGTAGAGCCACGTGAGCGATCCAGAAAAATTCGTAGCGTAAAAGTGCTCCCGTTCATCGGTGAGGGTGCCTGGATCGAAACGGTTGGAGGCGGGGGCAATCGCAAGGCCGCGCGAGAGGTCGGTTAGATACGCGCGGTGCCGATCGTGCGGCCACCTGTTCAGCGTCGTTTGGAGGGAAAGGGCATGAGAACCAGAGACCTGGCGCGATATCGTCGCCAGCAACGCTGTACCGAGATCACCATTTGTCTCGGATAGCTCGGCTCCGGCATCGACATACATTTCGCCTACAAACGATGTATGGTGGAGAAGCATCTTCGTTGTGCGCATCGTATGTCGATTAAGCGCGGGAGCTTCGCGGGTCTCCCACGTGCCCTCCATACTGATGGTACCAATGTTGGTCACCTCCAGCGCAAGGAATCCGCCGCGGCGCGTATCCTGAAGATCAAATCCGGGAAGATCACCGATGCTTTGGAACCGGTGCTCTGTTAGCTGCCCCTGATAGTGGAAGGCGGTGCGATCGGAAAGAGAAGCGGTCCCTGCCGCTGCCAACGATTGGAAGGAGGTAGCAGATGGAATCTCAAGCCCGGCTGGATCGAAGTACAGCTGTTCGTCGACATCGCTGTAGTAACCGCGAACCTGATGCCGGGAGGAGGCCATGTCTGCTGTCGCGCTGGCATGTGCGGATGTTTGTCGCAGCACCGGTGCTCCGCGGAAGATGCAATCTCCACGGCACAGCACGCGGACCCGCGGGCGGATGAAGTTGTCGGCGTGCCGCTCGTCTATTTTCGCGCCGGCTGACACTCCCAATTCTCTCCGGCCAAAAGACCCGGTGGCACCCAGCAGTGGTCCCTTTCGGTCGACGTTGGTGTCATCTTCACCCGTGTATTCGAAGGGGCCGGGGTCACCTATTTCGCTGCCGGGCGTTAGCCGGAGATCAAGCGACGGGCCGTCAGGTGGTATGCGTGTGAAAATATGAATGCTACCAAATGGAGCCATCCGTCCGGCAACGACCCCGGGCGCCCGTCTGATCTGTACGCGCTCCACCTCATCGACGCGCAGGGGGAGGTGGTCCAGCTGGGCGCGTCCCATGGCGCGGAGATGAACCGGTTGGCCATCCACGAAAATCTTCCAAAGCCCCTCATCTGCAGGTGCTTCGCCGCCAGCCGTGGCCCCCCAGTCGTAGC
Organism: Salinibacteraceae bacterium; assembly: GCA_007124945.1. Lineage (GTDB taxonomy): Bacteria > Bacteroidota > Rhodothermia > Rhodothermales > Salinibacteraceae > Tc-Br11-B2g6-7. The sequence continues at coordinate 2,553 of SLED01000176.1, forward strand.
CGTCCACACTCGTTACCGTCCATCCTTCTGCCAGCCAGAATAAGTCGCTAAAATGCAGGACGCCGAATTCCACCAGTTCATCGTGGGAAAACGACTGCACGCCGGGCGTGAGTTCAAGTCGCTCCGCGGTTTGACCCTCCGACGGCGAGGGCAAAAGAAGAGCCGCAGCCCACAGGAGGAGGACTGTTCGCGCGACAGGCAACATCACGGACCGGGGGTTGAGGTTCATCGGAGAAAGGATCGCAGCCAGGAAGGAGTGTCGATCTGATACCGTATTCCGACGGAAGCGTACACGAGATTTATGCGGATGCGCGTGTATGTGCGCTGGTAACTACCAGTGGCAACTACCTGGATCTGCTCGGACAGCCTCACCGCGGCCGAAGACTGTAGCGCGACAATCAGTTCACTTTCGTTCACCTCTGCACGCTCCAGGTCACCATTTGTATCGAAGCCCATCCCATAATTGCCCACGCGAATCCCGGAGGAGAAGGCCAGGCGGTCGGTGGCTTCCCACTGAAGTCCCCATCCGGCTTGAATCATCAGTGCCTGAAAGTCGGGCACGTCCGCTCCAGGGAGGGCGTCGTAGATGTGGTACCCTGCGACCGCCTCCGCATAGCCAAGGTAGAAAGGTACCGTAACGGTTAGCTCCGGCCCAACTCCGGGAGACCAGGCATCGTGGAGGCGGTTACGATTGACATTGCACGTGGCCCCCACCCGCAACCCCAA
>SLED01000246.1 GCA_007124945.1 Salinibacteraceae bacterium
ACAAGTCCGAAGCCGAGCTGATCGAGATACGGCATCAGGTTAGCTTCCTGCAGGTACTGCGTCACCACGCGGGAGCCCGGGGCGAGACTCGTCTTCACGTAAGGCGGCACGTCCAAGCCGCGTTCGATAGCGTTCTTGGCAAGCAGCCCAGCGCCGATCATCACGGACGGGTTACTGGTGTTGGTGCAGCTGGTGATGGCGGCAATACAGACATCGCCGTTCGTGAGGTCGAGCTCGTTGCCCCGGTCGTCTTTATAGCGCCCCGTGTTGTTGATCTCCTCGGGATCGCGACCGAAGCCGAGCGGACCCGCGGGACGCGTAAATGATTCGTTGAAGTCCTCTTTGAGCTCCGGCACGCGGATGCGATCCTGCGGACGCTTAGGCCCGGCTACCACCGGCACCACATCGCCGAGGTCGAGCTCCAGCACGTCGAGGTACTCGGGTTCGGGTGCATCATCTTCAAGGAAGAGGTTCTGCTCCTTCGTGTAGCGCTTCACCGATTCAATCAGCGCATCGTCGCGACCCGTGCGCCGCATGTAGTCGAGCGTCTCATCCTCCACCGGGAAGAAACCCATCGTGGCGCCGTACTCTGGCGACATATTGCTTATGGTGGCCCGGTCCGGGATGGTCAGATTTTTGACGCCCTCGCCAAAGAACTCCACAAAGCGGCCAACCACGCCGTAGTCACGCAGGATGTCGGTAACGGTGAGGACGAGGTCCGTAGCCGTCGCGCCCTCGGGCAACTCACCCGTCAGGCGGAAGCCAATAACCTCGGGCATCAGCATGTAGATGGGCTGGCCGAGCATCACCGCCTCGGCTTCGATGCCGCCCACGCCCCAGCCGAGCACGCCAAGACCGTTGATCATCGTGGTGTGGCTGTCGGTGCCGACGAGGCTGTCGGGGTAGTACACCTCAAGGCCATTCTCCGGCTTCGACCAGACACCGCGCGCCACGTACTCAAGGTTTACCTGATGGCAGATACCGCTGGCGGGCGGCACGACGGAGAAGTTCTCAAACGCCTGCTGTCCCCACCGCAGAAACTCGTAGCGCTCACGGTTACGCTTAAACTCAATATCCGCATTGAGCTGCAGCGCATCAGGGATGCCGAAGTGGTCGACCTGCACCGAGTGGTCGATGATGAGGTGGACCGGCACCTGCGGGTTGATAGCGTCCGGGTTGCCACCCAGTCGATCCATCGCCGATCGCATCGCGGCAAGGTCAACAACCGCCGGTACGCCCGTGAAATCCTGCAAGAGCACGCGCGCCGGCATGAAGGGAATCTCTTCCTTCGCCGGGTTCTTCGGGTCATAGCTGGCCAGGCGCTTAACATCGTCCTCGGTAACCGAGTCGCCATCACACGTGCGAAGAAGCCCCTCCAGCAACACGCGTATTGAGTAGGGCAATCGGTCGATATCGTAGCCCTCATCTCTCAGAACATCGAGACGGTAGAGATAACCCGGGCCCGAGCCGGTGTCAAAAGTATCGCGTGCGCCGAACGGGTCTTTCGTCTTGACTCCCATGTGATCGTCAGCTTGTCGTGAATGAGTGGAATTGGCCAGCTTTAATGAGTTGAGATACCGCCCCATTAATCTGTTTGTTCGACAGGTTGCCCAACCGCCTGCAAACCCTCCACCATAACGGGGTGAAAAGTAAATGAATGCACGCGACCTTCGCGCTGGCGGCTGTCCCAGATCATCTTTGTGAAAGGAACTGCCCCCACCAAGGTACGTAGACCGCCATGCACAAACGGGGCTATAGCTCAGTTGGTAGAGCGCTGCAATCGCACTGCAGAGGTCAGGGGTTCGAATCCCCTTAGCTCCACGTCTTTCATGGTGAAAGCTCCGACGCCCCGCTGCGGTATTGTCCGTGGTGGGGCGTTTATTTAGGCCTACCTCGCCTGTCGACTACCTCAGGCAGCCGCTCCCGAATGCGTACCGAAGCGTGGGTGGGTCTCCTCCATGCGCCAGATCAGGTAGGCACCAGAGACAAACATGGCGGCTGCCGTACCGATGAATGCCACCTCCATCGACCCGATATCAACGAGTATGCCGATAAGCACTGCCCCCACCGCGTAACCGAGGTCTCGCCAGAGCCTGTACACGCCAAGACCCGTGGAGCGCCACCGCGGATGTGCTACGTCGCTAACGACTGTGATCAGGTTCGGGTAGTGAAGCGCCATTCCCACCCCGGATATCGCCGAGAGCGCAATCCAGGCAGCGTAGGAATCAACCATGACCATACCGAGGATACCGGCACCCGCCAGGAAGAAGCCGGCTACAATCGGTGGCTTTCGTCCAATTTTGTCGCCGAGGCGGCCCGTGTATACCTGCAGGAAATACGCGCCACTATGGACCCCCACCACTACGCCCACCTGCGCGGTATCGAGCCCCTGCGCGACAAGAAAAAGTGGAAAGGCAATCCATACAAGGGTGTCGACAAAGTTCTCGACATGTCCTGCCACCGCAGCAGCATACAGCGTGCGGTCCTCGTAGGAGGCCCGGCGCACAACCTCCCAGAAGGATAGATCTGCATCCTGCGTAGCCGTGCTCGCGCTTGCTTCAGCCTTCGCCAGCGGCAGGGTGTCCTCAATGAAGAATAGCGCCAGCAGCATCCCGATAATAATCACGAGCAGAAGCAGATAAAACGGCTCCGGGCGAAGACTGAATTCGGCTGCGATTACGCCGGTAAGCCATGCACCGATTGCCACGCCTGTATATCCGAACGCCTCATCAAGGCCGACTGCCAGACCACGCTCTTCGTCGCGCGCCAGATCGATTTTCGATACCATGCTCGCAGTCCACGCTACGCCCTGATTAACACCAAGTAATACGTTTCCGACAGCCACCCACGTCCACGATGGGGCGTACATGAGGATAAATGGGATCGGCAAGGCCACGAGCCACCCAAAGATGAGCACCGGCCGGCGCCCGTAGTAGTCGGCCCACTTCCCGGCAAAGAGGTTTAGCACAGCCTTTACTATACCGAAGCTGACTACAAACGACCCGATCACGAGCACGGACTCAATCCCGAACAGCTCCTCGCCCATGATCGGCACGATATTGCGCTCGGCACCCATGGTGAGCCCGACCGCAAACACCGTGACTAACTGCATCACGAACTGCGAGCCATTTTCCCAAATACCTCGTTCTCGAATCATCTCTGGATACTCAAACGATCACTCACCATGTGCAGATGCTGTACTCCAAAGAGAGCCTTGAGACGTACGGTCGAGCAGACGGATTCCTGCGCGCATACTGGTCGACGGCACTTCATGACCCCGGCTATGCAAAATACACACTATTGACTGTCCCGCAACAGCTCATGGTTGCGTCACGAATTCCTCCCCCGGTACCAATCAAGCACGATCTCGCGCGCCCGGCATGCAGCAAGACAGGAGCGAGCCAGCACAATGGCGCACCGCCATACGGCTTGCAATCCGTGTCGCCAAAGGGGTGATTTCCGGACACGACCTAATCTCGAAACGACGCGTGAGTTTAGTGCTCACGCTACCTCTACGCGAGCTCTGCCATCGTATGTTATCTCTTACCTGATTTTGACATCCGAACGGTCTGCTGTAGCATGTCACCCGATGACGAATTGTTGGACGATCACTCGCTGAATGATCTATTCAGCATGGCCTACGATGAGCTGCGCCGGCTTGCTCAGGCCGTGCATCGCTCCGGCGGCAATGCTACGCTAAACCCGACCGCGCTGGTGAACGAAGCCTACGTGAAGCTCCGGGCATCGAACAGGCTCCGATTTGTATCTCACATGCATTTCAAGCGTGTGGCCGCCCGGGCCATGCGGCAGGTGCTCATTGAGGCAGCACGTCGCAAACAGGCGCTGAAGCGGGGGGGCGGGCAGCCGCTCGTCACGTTCGACGAACAAATGGGAAGCGTAGCCGCACGCGCCACGGAGCTTCTAACTCTTCACGAAGCGCTGGATACACTGGCGAAGTCGCATCCACGACAGGCGGCCCTCGTCGAGTACCGCTTCTTCGGAGGTTTCACGGTGGAGGAAACGGCCGATCTACTCGGCGTTTCGGAAACAACCGCGCTGCGCGACTGGAGAGCGGCGCGCGCGTGGCTGATTTTGCAACTGAGGCCATAGCCTATGGCCTAAACGTGGAAGCTGATGAATATATCACGGTGGACGCAGGTGGAGGCGCTGTTCCAGGAAGCGGTGACGCGACCACTGGAGGAGCGCACCACGTATATCGAAGCACACTGCAACGATCCGGATGTTGTCGCGGCGGTGCACGCCCTACTGCGGGCGCATGGTACGGATCATTCGTTGCTTGATGCGGGCGCCCCCGAGCTGGCCGCAGCGATGCTCGGGGCACTGCCGCAGCCCGAAACTATCGGCGCTTACCGCGTGACCGGGGTGCTGGGCCGTGGAGGAGGCGGCGTGGTTTACGACGCCGAACACGCCACCCTCGGCCATGCCGTGGCTATCAAAGTGCTACCCGACGCAGCCCTCGCCCCTCACCGGACCCGCCGGTTTCTACAGGAACAGCAGCTACTGGCTCGCCTCCGCCATCCCAATATCGCACAGCTGTTTGAGGCGGGCGCGCTACCTGACGGCACTCCCTACTTCGTCATGGAGAAGGTGGAGGGTGTGCCCATCACCACGTACTGCGCATCAGAACAGTTCACCGTTGCCGAGCGCCTTCGCTTGATGGTGACCGTTTGCGAAACCGTACAGTACGCGCACGAGCAGGCCATCATCCATCGAGACATCAAACCAGCCAATGTGCTTGTTACCCGCACCGGGGCGGTGAAACTGCTTGATTTTGGGATTGCGCGGCGCATGGATGCGTTCGCGCAAGATGAGGAGCGCACGCGAACGGGTTTACGCATGATGACGCCGGCCTACGCCGCACCAGAGCAACTTGGCGGCGGCCCCGTTGGCACGTTCACCGATACGTACGCACTTGGGGTACTGCTGTACGAGCTTCTGACCGGCGAGCGGCCACTTACGATAGAAGGCAACAGTCCCGCGGAGATGGAGCGAATTATTTGGGAGGAGCAGCCGCTACCTCCCTCCACCCGAGTGGCCTCAGGAAATCCAGGCGGAGCAGGACTGAGCAAGCGTGACCGGGCCGACCTGGACGTCCTCTGCCTGAAAGCCCTCCGTAAGGAACCTGAGCGTCGCTACACCACTGCGGAAGCCCTTGCGCGAGATATTGAGCGATTTCTTCGCCATGAGCCTCTTTCCGCGCGCCCGGACTCTCGTCGTTACCGGCTGCGGAAGTTCGTACGGCGAAACCGCAATGCCCTGACGGTTACCGGCTTGATCGTGAGCTTCATCGCTGCCGGACTGGTCTTCCACACCATGCAACTCACTACCGCGCGTGATGCCGCTGTGGCAGAGGCAGAGCGCACGGCACGCGTGCAGCAGGTACTGGTCGGCCTTTTTGAAGGAGGCGACCCCGCCGTTGGGCCGGCGAGCGATCTGACGGTGCTGGAAATACTGGATCGCGGCCTGCAGCAGGCTCCTGCGCTCGCCTCCTTGCCAGACCTCCACGCTGACCTCAACCACACGCTCGGCACGCTTTACCACCGTCTGGGCAACCTTCCGGTAGCTGACTCGCTGGTCCAGGAAGCACTCTCCGCGCGGGAACAGTTGTACGGGCGCGCCCACGCCGATGTCGCCGCCTCGCTGATCGCGCTTGGCGAGGTGCGGCGCGATCAGGCCGAGCTGGAGGACGCCAAAGCGCTCCTCCGCGAAGCGCTACAACTTGCCGAAACTACCACCGCCTCGGGTCACCCGCTCCGCTGGCAGGCCGCGACCGCCCTTGGCACTACGCTGCAAGCCGCTGGCGACTACGCGGCCTCCCTCACGCTCCTTAACGAGGCCCTCGCGCTACAGCAGGCACAGAACGCACCGGAGGCCGATCAGCTTGTCACGCTCCGCGAGCTTGCGAATACGCAGTTCTACGCGGGAAGCTACGGTAGCACCGACTCCCTGAGCCAACTGCTGCTTTCCCGCAGTGAAGCTCTCTATGGCCGGGCGCACCCGGCCGTCGCCGATGCACTTATCAACCTCGGGGCCGTTCGATTTGAGCGCGGTGACTACGCAGGCGCTGACTCATTTTATCAGGAAGCGCTGAGCCGCACGGTGGCCTACTTTGGCGAGTCGCATCACCGAACGGCCGCAGCGCTTACCATGCGCGGGCGGGCCCTCCTCTTTCAAGGGGAGCTGGAAGCTGCCGAAATCAATCTTGAGCGCACGCTCGCTATCACCGAGCAACTCTTCGGAGCGGATCATCCGCGCGTGGCCTCTATCGCGAACGAACTGGGCACGCTCGCACTGCAACGCGACCGGCCGGCCGAGGCAGAGGCGCACTACCGCCGCGCGCTCGCCATCTACGAAGCGGTGTACGATGAGCCGCATTACCTGAAGGGTATTGCGCTCTCCAACATTGCCAGCGCCCATCTTGCTGATACAGCCTATGAGGCTGCGGACCGCATTTTTCGAGAAGCGATCCAGCTGTTTGAATCGACTCTCGGAGTAGATCACCTGCAGACGGCTATCGCGCAGGTGAAGCTTGGCCGGGCCCTCATGGGTCTCTTACGGTTGGAGGAGGCGGTGGCCACGCTGGAGCAGGGTCACGCGGTGCTGGCGGCCCAGGAGCCCGAGCCAGCGGCCTGGCTGACAGCATCGCGACACCTGCTCGCCGATGCCTACGAGGCGGTCGGCGCGCACGACAAGGCGCTGGCCGTTCGCCCCGACCCCGCGCCCTGATACTTGAGCTGCTATCGGCCTCCGAACCGGTACCGAAGTCCCGAACCGAAGGTCATGGTGGAGAAGCCGTCGAACACGTCAAAGTCAGCGTAGGCCAGGCCTACCTCGGCCGTCCAGAAGATCGGCGGGAAGTCGTCGTTGTCAAGGATCTTGCGCATCGATACCTCCACCCCGGCACCACCACCGAGGCCGAGTACGTTTTCTGCATCATTGAGGAAGCTGTAGCGATGGATTGAGGCCCCGACATAGGCATACAGGTCATGGGCTTCGTTGCGGTTGAAGCGATACCACGCGCGTCCACCGAAGTTGGACACCGTCCCGAAGAAGCCCGCGATGGCTTCGGCGGTCAGTGCTTCGCTGAGGTGCAGCGTACCACTGAGACCATACGACGGCCATGACGTGGCAAAGCCGACGCTGTAGCGGCCGTCTTGCACACCGACCGTTGGTGTCGCCGCGTCCTGCGCTACAGCAGGCGGTGGCGAACTAATCATGAGAAGTCCGAAAACAAGGACACCGGTGAGGTACAACGAAAAGCAGTTCATGGCAGGGACGAGTTGGTCGATAGGGTGCGCCTTTCTGAGACGCCTATCTCGCTATACGCAAAAGCGATATCCCGACCGCCATCCTTGCCACGTACACCGCCGCTTTTATGCGGACTTGGGCCTTCACGTACGGACGCGTCATATCCCCCTGGCTACCGATCTACTGCTCTGCCTCTTCCAGCGCCGCCGCGTGCTCGGCGACCTCCGCGGCTACCAGCTCGCGAACCTCTGCCGCTATCTCTTCGGGCGCCTTATCCGCGAACTGTTCGTAGGGAATCGGCGGCAACACCTTTACGGTGATGGGGTGATGCCCATGCAGCTTCATGCTCTTCTTGGGCAGCGCTTCTTTCGTGCCCGAAATGGCTATCGGAAGTAGTGGGCGCTTCATCTGCCTGGCCAGACGAAAGGCGCCGAGCTTGAACCGGCGGAGTTCGCCCGTCCTGGAGCGGGTGCCTTCCGGGCAGATCCACACGCTGCTCCCCTCCCGCAGATGCTGCCGGCAATGATCCATCATCTGCTGCGCGCTGTCCGGGTCGCCCCGATGCAGCTTCACGTAGCGGTTCATGTACATATTCCACCCGATCACCGGCACCTTGAACATCTCCGCCTTCGACACCCACTTGAAGTGCGTGAAGAGCCGAAACGCCACCAGAATATCGAGCGCAGACTGATGGTTGGAGACGATCACGTAGGTCTCCTCCGGATCGATATGCTCCCGCCCCTCAATGCGCACCTCCCACTGCGGGTTGGTCCACAGATAGAAACTGGCCCAGAACGACGAGTACAGGTGCAGCCAGCGCAGGCGCTTGTCAAACGGCAGGGTGACGATCCAAATAAACAGCGCCCCCACATAGAAAATGAGGCTCGTTACTGCCATGAAGAGCAGAAACGTGATCGAGGCCAGTTGGCGAAGCATAAGCCACACGTACTGTAGCGAGGGATACCGAAATAGATCTCACGCCCGTTTCAGGCGTCGGTTCGGTCAGCTACGTCTGCACTATCTGTCTGCCACCTGCATGAGGTCGTGGGAATATACACTTACGCGATTCCATTCCACAAAATACAGACGGTCGTCGTCCATGTATATGCTTTGCATGTCCGCCGTGGGAAGATCGGCCTCAAACGAGAAAGCGTACAAGCCATCCGCAAGGAAGTACGCGTCGAAAACATAGGTATCCCCTTCTTTCCCCGTCATGGTCACAATGTAGGGCCCCACCCGGTGTAAGGTATAGGTCGTCACCGGGGTATTATCCTCAAACCCCACAAACGTCGTGGTACGCCCACCCACTTCTGTTTCCTCAACTTCTACCACCGGTGGCGAGGCTTCAGTTCGAAGCACTCGTGCATACATTAGGTCGTGGTTTTGATCAAAGCGCAGCACGTGCGGAAGGCGATTCGGAGCAAGTATGTACCCACCCTCGCCATCTGCAAGTAGATGTCCAGAGTAGTGAAACGCCCGGGATCCGCGAAACGGCAGTTCATTCATTTCCTCATGAAGGAGCCTGCCCGCCATGCCAAGCGAATCTCCTTCCTGTGAGTAGCGCGTAAATACGTAGGGTTGCCCGTGGCGCGGCTGAAAAGCAACAACCTGGTCATCAGTTGCCACCACTTCGCTCGGGATGCTAAACGCGTACGCTGCAGAGTGCCAGCGGAAGTCGCCCTCATCATCAAAGGCTGCTACAAGGCGACGGCCCCGATCGGTAATGTAAAGCTCCCCGGACTCTGGATGTACATCAAATCTCCCCACCTGACGAAATTCGCCCGGTCCTTCCCCCGCGCCCTCTCCAACGGTTCGCTTCAAGTTGCCCTGCTGATCAAACACCTTAACATCCAGGTCACCGTAATCTAAAACAAAAATACTCCCATCGTCCGTTGTGCGGACGATTCCAGCGTGCATGAATAACTCAGATTCGTCTCCACCAACTACCAACGTTGGCTCCAGGCTGATCTCTTCTTGTACAGTGGGATTCCCCAAGTTCGAAGTGTCAACCTGATAAACAGTAGGCACTTCGTATTGCACGCCATCATGGATGAACAACAGAGCCTCAGAACGCTGATCCGACTGGCACGCTGCAAGCGCCAGTAGCAAAAATATTACGTATCTTATTTTGAACATCGGAAAAGCGCTCGAGGCTCTTTGTTTTTAATCCAGGATTGGCTCGTCAATTTCCAAATCAGAAGTACACTGATAGGTATGAATTTCACCATTCTCATCAATGGACTCCGCCCAACGACAGTCCTGTTGCGGCAACTGATTACAGCCAACACTCCAACAGGAAATCAACTCCCATCCATCCTCAGTCTGAACCATTTCACAGGCTGCAGAATCTTGGGACACCATTGATGCTTCTGTCGGGGATTCGACTATCATTCCCCAGGAAAGAACCGTCACGAAGGCCACTAAGGCCATCTTCTCAAGAATAGACATTCTGTTCACCTACTGTTTGGTTAGAAGTACAACCAGTATACATAACCAATTATTCATAACCCCCCCCCTTTACCTATTCGCATGATATTCATGATTGCTCTGGACACCATTTTGGCTTCCGTACGGTCGACTCTTCTGGCAGACCGGTACAGTTAGCACGAATCTTGTCTTTATGAGCCAATGGTTGATTCCGACTTATTGCACGCACGGAATCTGTCCATAAGCGGCTGGTAGCGATTATGGGGCTAACCCCAACCGCTCCGCCTCCGCCTGCATTCCAGCGATGACCCGACTGATGTGCTCATCGAGCGGCGGTCCCAGTGCTTCGGCACCCTGCCGGATATGGTCCCGATCGACGCCTGAAGCAAAACTACGGTCTTTCAGCTTCTTCGTCACCGATTTCACCTTCATCCCTTCCAGCCGGGTGGGGCGCACGAGCGCTACCGCGGTGATAAAGCCTGCCAGCTCATCCACAGCGAAAAGGGTCTTGGCGAGCAGGGTCTCGCGCGGCGCTCCCGTGTGCGGAGCGTGCGCCAGAATCGCGTCGCACAGCTCGGGCGGATACCCGTGCGCCCGCAGCGTCTGCACGCCGATGTAGGGATGCTCTTCCGGGTCCGGGTGACGCTCGTAATCCATGTCATGCAGCAGCCCCGTCATCCGCCAGAGCTCCTCATCCTGATGGAATCGCCTGGCAAACTCTGCCATCGCAGCCTCTACCGCATAGCCGTGGCGGCGGAGGTTTTCATCCTTCGTCCAGGCGTGGAAAAGCGTGAGGGCATCGTCGTACGAGGGCATGGCGGAGCGCGAGTGAGTGACCGGCGGGGCTCGATACCTCAGTATACGCAATCACCCGGCCCGCGACAATGGTCACCGGCCTGCGGTTGCGATGGCCTGATCGTTTAGCGTCCAATCGTACGTGTTGTACTCCACCGCAAACGCTGCCGCTTCAAGGCGGGCACGCGTTTCACCATCAAAGAAGGTAGCAAGGTACTGCTGCACACCTTCCGGACTCCCACCGAAATCATCCTCGAACCAGTCGAAAATCGTGGATAGATGGATGGTTGCGTGCTGCCCCTCAATCTGGTTATGCGATTCGTCTCGAATGAACTGCCGCGTCTGCTCCTCCAACTGCTGATCGAGCCGATCGCCGGTATAGGCTTCCTGGCGCAACGGTGGACAACTCATGGCCGCGCAGACAAGCGCAAAATGAAAGCGCGGATCATCAAATCGGGCATCAATAAAATCATGCTCCAGTTCGTCCAGGCTTACCTCGTTCCCCGCAACCACGCCCACGGTCTTCTCAAACGGGTTATCCTCATACGTCTCGAAAATATCCTCAACAGGATAGTGGCGCACGATCAGGTCGATGGTAAGCGCATTGTACGCGTTGATCCAGAACGCCAGCTCCTCATCCGGTGAGAGACCATCCACCTGGGCGTTGGCCAGCGTTTCGAGATAGGGCTTTAGCACCTCGGCATGTGCCTGTTGGATTCCCTCATAATCAACCATCCCGTCCGAATCGACATACGTGGAGAGGAGGTCATCGAAGGCACTGTGGTCCACCTCGGGAGGTGCCGACGCGGTTGCATGTGCGGTAAGTAGAAGCGTGGCCAGTACGATATGAAGAAGCAAGCTATGGCGCATGGGCACTCCTCTAAAGGTCAGTTACACGGTTCTTGCAGGCACCGGCGAACAGCATGTTGCGGCGCGCGTGGATGTAGCATCGCATTCGCCCTCTTACGTTCCCACGTTCCCCTATGCGTTACATCGCACTCTTGACTGCCCTGGTTGCCCTTCTTGCTGCCTGTGACACCCCGCCCGACACGACACCAGACCTGGATGATGAAGGGATCGCGTTTGTCGGCGCTACCGTGTGGTCGGATGGGCAGATGCTCCCGAATGCGGCGCTAATCGTGCGGGATGGGCGCGTGGCGGTCTTGGATTCCCTTGCAATGACGGAGATCCCGGCTGAGATGGATACCGTGGAGCTAAGCGGGCGTTACATTATTCCCGGACTCATCAATGCGCATGGGCATGTTGGAATCGCAGATGGACTGGAAACTGGCGACGCAGCCCACTCGGAAGATAACGTGCGTCAACAGCTGTCGCTCTATGCCCGGTATGGCGTCACCTCCGTGGTCAGCCTGGGCGATGAACCGGAGGAGGCCTTCACCGTGCGCGACCTCATGGATCCGATTGATCCTGGAATGGCACGCCTCCGCCTGGCTGGCCCCGTGGTCAGTGCCGACTCTGAAGCCGAGGCCCGGGAGGCCGTGCTGGATCTTCGTGATATGCAACCCGACTGGGCGAAAATCCGCGTGGATGACCAGTTAGGCCGAGGCGAGAAGATGTCGCCAGACGTGTACGCTGCAATCATCGATG
>SLED01000272.1 GCA_007124945.1 Salinibacteraceae bacterium
CCCGAGTAGTCTATATAGACCGTTTTCGTTTCCGTATAGAAATCGAAGACTTCCCAGCCGCCTTCCCGGTGGCCGTTGCCGGTCGACTTTACACCGCCAAACGGCATGTGGGCTTCAGCACCTATCGTGGGCCCGTTGATGTACGTGATGCCCGCCTCCAGCTCGTGCATGGCCTTGAGCGCTCGTGCAACATTTTCTGTGTAGATGGAGGAGGACAGGCCGTACCGTGTGTTGTTGGCCACATCAAGTGCTTCCTCGAACGAGGAGATTTTAACCACAGACAGTACCGGGCCAAAGATTTCCTCCTGATGGATACGCATCTCGGGCGTGACATCAGTGAAGAGGGTGGGCTGGAAGAAGTAACCGTCGTCGAGGCCCTCGCCTGATGCTCGCTCGCCACCAAACACAAGCGTGGCGCCTTCTTCCTTTCCGATATCGATGTAAGAGCTGATTTTGTCGATCGCTTTCTGATTTATAACCGGTCCTACGTCCGTATCAACATCATTTCCGTAGCCAAGCGTAAGGGCTGCTGCTTCAGCTGAGATACGGTCGATCAGCTCATCGTGAACATCGTCGTGCACGATTAACCGGCTGGTGGCCGTACAGCGCTGCCCAGTTGTGCCGTAGGCTCCCCAGATAACGCCTTCCATCGCAAGATCGACGTTCGCGTCTTCCATCACGATCATGGGGTTCTTGCCGCCCATCTCAAGTGAGACTCGCTTATGAAGGCGGCCGCACGTTGCAGCAATGCGGCTCCCCGTTTCCGTGGAGCCTGTAAAGGCCACTGCGTCAACCTCAGGATGCTCAACAATCGCTCTGCCCGTGTCGCCAGCGCCCTGTACAAGATTTATTACGCCCTCGGGCAGCCCTGCTTCAAGGAGCATTTCGACAAACATCATCCCACTGTGCGGCGATTCTTCGCTGGGTTTGAAGATCACCGTGTTACCCGCAGCCAGAGCCGGGAGAATCTTCCAGCTCGGCACAGCGACGGGGAAGTTCCAGGCGGTAATCATCGCACAGACACCGACTGGGCGGCGAATCGTTAGATTCATTTTATCAGGCAACTCACTCGGCACCGTATGCCCGAAAAGGCGCCGCGTCTCAGATGCCGCATAGTAAGCAGTATCAATAGCTTCCTGCACATCACCCTTCGTCTCGAAGAAGGGTTTGCCCATTTCACGTGTCATCGCGCGGGCCAGTTCAGCCTTGTTCGCCGTAAGAATATCGCCCGCTGTTTTGAGTATGAGTCCGCGCTCAGGAGCAGGCATTCGCCGCCACGCAGGCAGTGCCACCCGAGCAGCGCGCGCGGCAGCATCAACGTCCGCCGACCCCGATTTGGGAAAATGGCCGATCAGATCGCTACGCTTGGCCGGATTCCGATTTTCAATGGTTTCTCCACTTTCGGCGGGCTGCCACGTGCCGGCAATATAATTATTGAACGTTTCTGCCATTATTAATTACTCATCAGGTGAACAGAGGAAGAGAGATGGCGTGCTTCGTTGCACACAAGTAGTGCACTTACGTGCAAAACATAGGTCATTCCGACCGCCCCGTCAACCAGTGGGCGTGGTAGCCTTAGGGACCCATTCTTCCGGGATCGCGTCTATCCGAGGAAGCGCTTCTACCGTCACCGTATCCACTTAATCCTTACTTCATGTCCCTTTCTGCAGAACGATTCGAAAAGCGCGTGGCGCAACGGGTGCAGACTGTTCCACCGAGTGGAATCAGGCGGTTTTTTGAGATAGCCGCAACGATGGACGATGTTATTTCACTCGGCATTGGAGAGCCCGATTTCGTTTCGCCTGCGCCCATCATCGAAGCGGGTATCGAGGCATTGCGGGCCGGGAAAACCAGCTACACGTCCAATGCCGGACTCCAGGAATTGCGAGAGGGTATTAGCGCGAAGTTGGAGGACCTCTACGGAGTATCCTATAGCGCCGAAAACGAGATCCTGGCGACAGTAGGCGTTTCGGAGGCGATGCAGATTGCGATGCTCTCCCTGCTGAATCCAGGCGACGAGATTCTAATTCCGGAGCCGTGCTTTGTCTCGTACGGCCCAACAGCCACGTTCGCTGATGCAAAAGTGACCTACGTTCCCACATCGGTCGAACATGATTTCCAGGTCACTGCCGAGGACATCGAACGGCAGATTAGCCCGAAGTCGAAGGTGCTCTTCCTATCTTACCCGAACAACCCCACGGGAGCTGTGCTTCGTCGTGAGACGCTTGAAGAAATTGCCGAGGTGGTGGTGGAGCACGATCTGCTGGTGATTTCTGATGAGATCTATGACCGGCTCGTCTACGGCACCGCGTACGAGCGTGGGCACACCTGCTTACCGTCGATAGAGGTGTTAAGAGATCGCACTATTTTGCTGGGCGGTTTTTCGAAGAACTACGCAATGACCGGTTGGCGCATTGGCTACGTCTGTGCGCCGGAGCCCATCTACAGGGCGATGTACAAAGTGCATCAGTACATGATTATGAGCGCCCCAACTATCGCCCAGATTGGTGCGCAGGCCGCGCTCGAAAAATGTGAGGACGACGTTGAGTCCATGCGGCAGGCGTACGACAAACGCAGGCGCACCCTTGTTGACGGTCTGCGCGATGCGGGCCTGCCCACCTTCGAACCGGAAGGAGCGTTTTATTGCTTCCCCGATATCACCTCCACAGGGCTCTCGTCGGAGGATTTTGCGCAGCAGTTGCTTACAGAGGAGCACGTGGCTGTGGTGCCTGGCCCGGCTTTTGGGCCGAGCGGTGAAGGATACGTCCGCTGCGCCTACGCTACTTCACTTGAGAAGATTGAGATAGCGGTCGAGCGTATCACGTCGTTTGCAGCGCGCCATCAGGAAGAAACCACCCCGGCGTAGCCCTCGCGAAACATTCCGATTTGCGGCACCGTAGCTCGCCGTCGCTTTAATCACTGTCCACATCCTGATCGATATTCCCGCTTATGTCCACGCGAGTAGACCTGAAATCGTTGATAGAGCGCGCCAGGGCGCTCGGAGGCTATCTTTGACGTTGCTCAACGGCAAGAAACGGTAGAGGAGCTTCGCGCAAAACGACTTTCTCCAGGTTTCTGGGATGATCCGGACGCCGCGCGGGAGGTCGAGATAAAGATTTCTCGGGAAGAGGAGTGGCTCGATGCGTGGGAGAAGGTAGAGCGTCACATTGATGATCTGGAGACGCTTCAGCTTCTCCAGGAAGAAGAGGACGACGCGGATCTTCAGCAGGAGATTCAGTCCACGGCAACGTC
>SLED01000404.1 GCA_007124945.1 Salinibacteraceae bacterium
AGGTGATTGATGCCGGCGCATTCCCAATCCATCTCTTCGTAGGGCACTTCGGCGTATTCCAGCGCGAGGAGTACGGCATCATCCCAGGGAAGTGTCTGCTCTGGAGCGTACACCGCGATCTTTGGAGCCTCCTCCAGGCGAATGGCTGCCTGATTGCTGGAGTTGCTCTCAACCTCGGAGAGGATTTGAGCCGTTTCTGACCCGGAGACCTGCTCGTACCGCACGCCCCGGATGTTCAGTTCACGGGTGACAGCCGAGGAAGCGGGGATCAGGAAGGATCCTCCGCGATAGTTCAGTAGCCAATCAACTTCCATCCCCTGATCGATAGCCCAGTAGGCGGCACCGTAGGCTTTCAAATGATCACTCTGGCCCGAATCCATCGGTATCAGAATCTCCTGCGCATCCGATGTGGAGGGGATGGCTGCCAGTACGAAAAGTAAGAGGCCGGCGAGACCAGCGCTGAAATAGGACGATGAACGAAGCGGTCTCATGATAGGCAAGGGATCGTGCGGGTCAGAAATTACGGTTACGCCTCCTGTTCGATACCGCGGCCTCGGAGGATGCGGATGCGCTCCCGTGCATCGGATACGCGCACGGAACCGGGGAAAGACTCGATAAGCTGTATGTAGGTATCCAGCGCGGCCGCCTCGTCACCAATCTGGTGCTCCAGAATGCTTGCTGCGCGGAAGAGAGCTTTGTCAGCGAGCGTGCTGCGGGGGAAGCGCTCGGGGAGTTCAAGCAACTGGTCGACCGCTTCCGCGACGCTGCCAAGCGCCTGCAGTGACTCGGTGCGCGCCATCCACGCTGCGGGGGCTACGGAGTGGGAGGCGTGTTGCGCCAGCAGCGTGTCGAGCCGGCTGAGGGCTGCTTCGTGATGGTGCTGCCGCTGCAATAACTGTGAGGTGGCCAGCGTGCGCAGGGCCGTGTGAAGAGAGTCCGGCCCTTGCCCATCCAGAATCAACAGCCGAAGTTCAATGGCGTCGTTAGCAACATCGGAGGTTGTGTTTGATCGTACGGCGGAGAGGAGGGTCTCGCTCGCCTCAAATTCACCGCGGTAAAAATGCAGGAGGGCAAGTTCGTAGCGAGCCTCATCCACCAGCTCGCCGGTGCGACGTTCGTCGATCACCCGGGAGAAGAAGACCCGGGCGCGCTCCAGATCGCCCCGCTTCAGTGCAACCCGTCCCATGTTAAAAGCTGCCCGGGGCGCCTCTTCAGCCTGGGAATGGTCCTCCAGCAATTGACGAAAGGCAGCTTCGGCAGCATCAAAATCGCGGGTAACCTCCAGATGGAGCCGACCGATCCGTTCGAGAACAGTGGCCTCCTGTTGATGCCCTGGTTCGGAATCCAGGAACGACTCGTATCCTTTCAGAGCGCGGCGATAGGCGTGCTCAGCGGTCATCTCTTCAGCCTGGTCCTCAGAGGCGTTCTCGGACTCATCGGGCTGCATCTGTTCTTCCAGTGAGGCACGTGGAGCCGCTGACATTTCGGACAGCTCGTCGCCCCAGTGTTCAAACGTGGCCGCAAGACCCAGTTGCGCGCGCAGTGCAGCGCCGGAATCCTCATACCGATCGATCACCTCCTGATAGGCTGTCAGAGCGGCTGCATAGGCCGATCCATCAATCGCGGCACTGGCAAAACTGAGCAACTGGCGCCCGTTGCTGCCCTCAAGCCGGTCGATAGCGCGGTACGCATCAAGAGCCTGCTCGAAGTGCTCGCCTTCGAGGTACAACCATCCAAGGAGCTCGCGAAACGGCTGGTACAGAGGCTCATCCTCTACCGCCGCTTCGACGACGGGAATCGCCGCCTCCAGCGCGCCGTCCTGTTCGAAAAGCCGACTCAGCCTATTTCGGACGAAGCTCAGGCGGCGCTCGTCGCTGGCAATGACCTGCACGTACTCGGCTGCCGCCCGGTCGTGCTGGCCGGTGACACCGTAGAGGTTGGCCAGTTCAAACCGGAAGGCATCCGCATCGCCAAGGCGCTCTCGTCCCTCTTCCAGTACATCTGCTGCGCCCGTCATATGCCGCACATCCGTCATGGCGCGATAGACGGTTCGATACGTCTGCTCGTTCTGCGGATCAGCCTCAATCGTTTGCTCCCACATCTGCAGTGCAGGCTGCTCCTGTCCATCCAGATAGAGCAGGCGCCCTTTCTCGGCCATCAGCGACACGTTGCCTGCATATTCGCCCCGCTCTGCTATCCGCGCGATCGCCTCATCGTACCGCTTCATGTTTTCGTACGCGCGCAGCAGGCGCTCGAAGAATACGTACGTTTCGGGACTGTCGTTTACAAGCGCCTCGAAAAGGGCAGCAGCCCGCTCGTATTCGCCATCACGCAGCAACGCGTCAGCTTCCTGGAATTTGGGCACCAGCGACCGCTCGATTTGCTGCGCGTGTCCATCAGCCATCGGCCACGCGGCGACCGCGACAGCAAGAATAAGAAGCGTGAGAGCGAGCCTTCGAGCCATACGATGTGTTGGGTACTTCGCGGGCGAGGACGATACCCGGGGGGAGGCGAGCGTCAAAACCAATGTATCTTCAAACGTCCGTGGAGGTTTCGTGCAGTAGGCGATATGCGGAGTAGATGGCGCATCTTTATGGCTTGATCTCAATACCATAAAGATGTGAGGTTCGGCAGAATTTGTGCTTTGTACCAGTCCGGTAGTCTGGCATCATGGTTGCAACAGGAACCCACGCAGGCGCAGTAATATTGAACGGTGGCTTGTACAAAAGGGTGATAAATGCGTGACAGCGCCGATGAGGAAACCCTTTTATCCGCCGAAATTCGCTCTGTCAGAAGTTCGACACTCGTAAAGTCGGTACGCTTTCTGGTTAACCCCTGTTTTCATAGACGATTAACGTAGTTGTATGGAGTCGCTACTGGGCATCTTGATTTACGCCTTCTGGATCCTGGTGGCCATCACCATTCTCGTATTTGTACACGAGTTGGGCCATTTTCTGGCAGCGAAGCTGTTCGGCATGCGGGTCGAGCGGTTCTCAATCGGATTTCCGCCCAAGATTGCTGGTAAGAAAATAGGCGAGACCGAATACGTGATCGGTGCGACGCCGCTCGGCGGCTACGTAAAGATCGCGGGGATGGTAGACGAAAGCATGGACACCGAGCACGAAGGCCGTCCGCCCGAGCCGTACGAGTACAGGGCCAAACCGGTATGGCAGCGTATGGTGGTGATCACCGCTGGCGTCGTCTTTAACGTGCTGCTTGCCGTTGCCATCTTTGCCGGACTGAAGATGTATTACGGGGAGACGTACGTGCCGGCGGAGCGCGTGCAGGCTGTCTATGTGGAAGAAGGGTCGATTGCGGATTCGATGGGGATGCACACGGGCGACCGCATCGTAGCAGTCAGCGGCCGTCCTCTTGAGCGATTTGAAGATATTGCTCGACCGGATCGGCTCATGGCCGATCGATTCACCATCACCGTTGAACGGGCTGGGGAGCGCACCACCCTGCTTGGTCCCGAAGATATCGGAACGCAGCTGAGCCGAACGGAGGGAGGCTTTGGCGTTACCTTCGAGTCGACCGTCGTGGGTGGCCTTGTAGAAGATTCACCTGCTCAGCGGGCCGGGTTGGAGCCCGCCGATCGTATCATAGCCGTCAATGATCAGCCGATCAGCTTTTGGCGACAGTTGACGCAGAAGGTAGAGGCATCGGACGGCCAGGCGCTCGCCCTGCGGTGGGTCCGGCCGGACTCGCTTGTTCAGGATCCGGATGTGCCCGATGAGGCGTCGTACAGGTTCGTGGAGAGAACTCCACAAGGCTATATGTTTGAGGGCGATATCGTGCCCGAGCAGGCTGAGGATGACGGTCGTTTTGTGATCGGCATCTACGGGCCGTCATTCTCTGAGGAGATTCTAAGGCAGGAATATGGTATCGTGACGCAGCGCTTCGGCATTGGCGAGGCCTTTGTAGAGGGCGCACGCGACACGTGGATGAATACGTCTGCCATTGCGGTGAGCCTGCAGCGCCTGTTTACCGGGCGCGAAGGAATGGACTCCATCGGGGGGCCTGTTATGGTTGCCAAAGTTGCAGGTGATGCAGCCTCTGCAGGTGCTGATAGATTCTGGTTTATTGTGGCAATTTTGAGTGTAACGCTCGCCATTGTCAACATCTTGCCCATTCCCGCATTGGACGGGGGCCACCTGATGTTTCTTATCTACGAAGCGCTGACCCGGCGTGAACCATCGTTGCGGGTTCGAATGGCACTGCAACAGATAGGAATGGTGATACTTTTATTGCTTATGGTTTTCCTTATTTTCCACGATATTTTCCGCCTATTTTAGGATATCCATAGCAAGCGTTAGCGTTCTACACGTTGATGTTAGCACTCGCCGGTTGTACTTTCCGGCTATCGTTGAATGTACCTCGCACGATCACGATCATTATCAAGCGTCACGTTGGAAGAACTGACAATTACGGGAAACCCGCAGACAAGTGACGATGCAGCGGCACAGGCCGCGTTGCGCCAGCGTGGTGCCATTCCGCCTCACATCGCCATCATCATGGATGGTAACGGTCGATGGGCAAAGCGCAGAGGGCAGGCCCGGGTTGTGGGGCATCACGAGGGGGTCGAGTCAGTGCGCGATGTCACCGAAGCGTGTGCTCAACTGGGCGTAGAGTACTTAACACTGTACACGTTTAGTACGGAGAACTGGCAGCGCCCGGCGATGGAGGTGAATGCGCTGATGAAATTGCTCATCCATACCATTCGGCGCGAGCGGGAGACACTCTGCAAGAACGATATCCGACTCCGCGCTATTGGTGACCTATCGAGGCTCCCACGGGCGTGTAGTAGAGAGCTGGAGAAGACGATTGACGTCACCCGCCACAACACGCGAATGACGCTCACGCTCGCGCTATCTTACAGTGGCCGATGGGAGCTCGTACGGGCGATGCGTTCCATCGCCAAACAGGTGAAAAATGGCAATCTTCCACCGGAGTCGATCGATGAGGAGGCTATCACCGGTGCCTTGAGTACGTCGGATCTTCCCGATCCCGATCTACTTATACGCACCGGGGGCGAGTTTCGCGTATCCAATTTCCTGCTGTGGCAGCTTGCCTACACCGAGCTTTATGTTGCTGATGATTACTGGCCGTCGTTCCGTCGCTCCCGTCTCTACGAAGCGATCAAAGATTATCAGGGGCGGGATCGTCGCTACGGACGTGTCGGATAAGCACGCCATGGGCGGGATGCTACAGTACAATGTCGGTACGATGCTTGTATTCCCGATGAGGTTAAATAGTCTCCGGTAACGATTCCGAAACCATCGCCTCCGTGGAGCGCTACAACCCTCTGCCTCGTTTTCTCTTTTTGGGCTTTAGTATGGCACGCATGTATTTCCGCTTGGTCTTGGCAGGAGTTCTTCTCGTTGCACTCTCGCTGCCCGCAACGGCACAGGTTGGGCCTCCGGGCCAGGCTGTTTCACCCGGTCAGCCGCAGGCCTTCACTATTTCAGAGCTGAGCGTCGAAGGCGTCCAGGGTGAGACTGCGCGGCAGCGCGTGTTACAGCGTAGCGGGCTGGCCGTGGGGCAGGAGTTACGCTTACCCGGTGATCAGGCCATTGGTGAGGCGGTTCGAGCACTTCACGCCACGGGCGAATACGACGATGTGCGAATCAAGCAACGAAACCGGACAGCTGACTCGGTGGAGATCGTGGTTCAGGTATCGCAGCCGCCGCGGCTCACCAGTTATGAATTCCTGAATGTAGGCCGGAGTGATCGCCGTGATCTAAGGGATCGCGTTCCGCTATTGCGTGGGCAGCGCGTAAGTGACTCGCGGATAGAGCGCAGCGTCGAAAGCATCAAGTCTTTTTACCGCGAGGACGGATATCTCCTCACCGAGGTAGAGGTGCAGCGTTCCGTTACCGACGATAACACGATGCAGCTCGCCTTTGTGATTGACCGGGGTCCGCGGCTTCGTATCTCGGACATCGTTGTGGAGGGCAATGAAGCGCTCTCTGACGGCCAGGTGCGTGGCGCCATGGAGCACACGAAGCAACGTAGCTGGTGGCGCTTCTGGAGAGGTGCGCGGTTCAACGAAGCGGAGTGGAATGAGGACCTCGAACACGTTATTGCCGCCTATAACGAGCGCGGCTACTTTGACGCACGCGTTGTGCGCGATACGTTTGAGGTCCGCAATCCAGACACCGATCCAGAGCTGATTGTGCTGCTGGAGGTCCACGAAGGCCCGCAGTACCACGTGCGCAATGTTGAGTGGGAGGGCAATACAGTTCTTTCTTCAGAGCAGCTTGATCAGGCGCTCGGCTTCGAACGCGGAGATGTGTTCAACCGCACCCAGATGGAAGAAAATCTCTTTGGCAACCGCCGGAGCTCTGACGTTTCCAGCATCTACCGGAACCGGGGGTATATGACCTTCAACGTGCAGCCCACGATTCGTGTAGCTGAGGGTGATTCGGTGGACCTTGTATTTGATCTGTTCGAAGGCGAGACCTTCTCCTTCGGGTCGATTAACATCGCGGGCAATGAGAAAACGAAAGAACACGTTGTTCGTCGTGAACTGCTGACGGTGCCGGGTCAGCAGTTCAGCCAGGACGCTATTCAGGAAAGTGTCCGCAGGCTTTCGCAGCTGCAGTATTTCGATCAGCAGTCGCTTGCCACGGGCCCTGAGCTTGCCATGGATGAGGAGGAGCGCACTGTTGATCTAACCTATGAGGTGGAGGAGGTAGGCAGCGACCAGCTTGAGCTCTCCGGTACGTACGGTCAGTTTGGTGTCGTGCTCGCGCTTCGTTTCACATTCAACAATTTCTCGGCGCAGGACATGTTTAAGTCGGAGGCCTGGCGCCCGCTTCCGATGGGGGATGGCCAGCAGCTGTCGGTCGGCGTGCAAACCAACGGTACGTTCTTTCAGCAGTACGATCTGTCCTTCCGTGAACCGTGGTTTGGCGGGCGGCCGATGCCTGTCGGATTCTCGCTTTCGCACTCCCGGACTACGGGCAGCCCGTTTGACGATATCATCGCTGGAGACAATATCCGCTTCATCCGTACGTCCGCCAGTGTGTTTCAGGAGCGCCGGCTGCAGTGGCCCGATGACCGGTTCTCGTACTCGCTCGGTACTCGCTACCAGTTCTTCAGCAATGATGGTGTGCGCACCATTCCACAGGGCATTAGCCAGGAGCTGACGCTGCAGCAGCGGCTCTCGCGTAACTCGCTCGATAATCCACTCTTCCCGCGTAGCGGCTCACGAGCCAGTCTTTCGCTCGACATTGCGCTACCGATAGACGACTTTATTCAGTACCACCAGTGGGGGCTTCGCACCGAGTGGCATGCGCCTCTGGCCGACCGGTTGACCTTCTCGGTTGGCACGCATCACGGCTATATCGGCTCGCTGACGGGCGACCCGGTTGAGTTTGAACGTTTCCTCGTCGGTGGGTCGCCCTTCGACACCCAGGGGCGGCAGGAATTCGGTACGCAGGATATCTACATGCGGGGCTTTCCCCGTGGAGCGATTGGCCCGCGTCGTGATGGGCAGGTCGTCGGCGGACGCATCCTCAACAAGTACTCCTCTGAGATTCGCTGGCTCGCACTGCAGTCACAGCAGCTCCAGGCGGCACCGTATATCTTCGCCGATGCGGCCAACACGTTCGATAGCTTCTCATCGTACGACCCATCGGCGCTATATAGATCGGCCGGTGTGGGTGTGCGCATGTTCCTCCCCATCCTCGGGATGATGGAGCTTACATACGGGTACAACATCGACGAATTTGAGTCCTTCAGAGGTCAGGACGGCGCCAGTCGCTGGCGCTTCCAGTTCACCATCGGGCAGGGCTTTGGCTTTGGCGGAACGCCGGGTCAGGGTCGTTAAGGCGATTCGGTGCTGTCCTACTCAGTAGACACGTTGGCGGAAATATGCTGCGCTCCTCTTACCCCACCGGATGGCTCATAGCTGTCGTCGCCTTCGCGCTGGTCGCCTGGCCACAGGCTGCTGAAGCCCAACAGCGCATCGGGTATGTTGACTCGGATGATATTCTCGAACAGCTTCCGGAGTACGCCAGCATTCAGCAGGAGCTGGATCAGCTTGCCAATGAGCTGGAGGCCGAAATTCGAGATCGGGACCGGGAAGTGGATGAGATGTTCGACGAGTATCAGTCGCGCGAACTGCTCTATACGCAAGAGGAGCGGGAGCGACGGCGGCAGGAGATCGTTCGCGCCGAAGAGGAGGTAGAGCGCCTGCGTGAGCAGTATTTCGGCCCGGATGGCGAATTTTACCAGCAGCAAGAGCAGCTACTTCGTCCTCTTCAGGAGCGCATCCTGGAGGCGGTGGAAGTAGTGGCGGATGAAGAAGGTTATGATTTTGTGTTCGACCGGAGCGGAGACTTTCTCTTTCTGTATGCCGCAACGCAATATAACCTAACGCGTCAGGTTTTGATTGAACTTGGCATCGATATTGAAGAACTACCCGATGAGCGCGGCCGTTAGAACCGGCTGTATTTTACTCCCTTATTCTTTTGCTTGAGCCTATCATGCGACAAATAACACGACTTTATACAACAGCGGTTACTGCTCTTCTCGTGCTGGTGCTGATTGTGCCGGCAACGCAGGACGCAACCGCCCAGGACCTGAACATTGGCTACACGGATCATGAGCTGCTGATCGTTAACATGCCCGAGTACCAGGACCTTCGACAGGAGCTGGAGCAAGACTTTGCTGGTACGCAGGAAGAGCTTCAGGGTATGATTCAGGAGTATCAGGAACTGGCCGAGCGGTATCAGCGGCAGCAGGCGCTTTTGTCGGATGAGCGGCGTCAGGAGCGTGAGCAGGAGCTGCAGCAACTGGAGCAGCAGATCCGCGAGCGCCAGCAGCAAAGCGAGCAGGCCCTGCAGCAGCGTGAAGCTGAACTCCTCAGCCCGCTTCTTCAGCGAGTAGATCAGGCCATCCAGGAAGTAGCGGCGGACGAGAATCTTGATATCGTTCTGCGCAACCAGGTGGGCCCTATGCAGCCCGTCATCCTGTACGTAAATCCGGACCGCATCATGGATATCACCCTCCCTGTAGCTCGCAAGCTGGGTATTGAGGTGGATGAAGATGAAATCACGGATCCAGCTCAGCCCATGTCATCTAACTAATGCTTTTTTCGAACTGAGGGGCGCGCGTTTCAGCCACGAGCTGTGATGCTGCACCTATTCATTCAGTAGCCGGCGGGCATCTACATTCAGGTGGATGCCCGTCTGTTATTTTGTATATTGCCCGAGCCGTCACGTCCACATCGCACACTCTCTTTTACAAGCCGTAGCCTCGTCGCCCATATGTCAACACAATCCTCTTTCGCTGATGTACCTCGGGTGACCACGCAGACGGTGCAGGAGATGCGCGATGCCGGGGTGCCCATCGCCATGCTGACGGCGTATGACTACACGAGCGCGCGTATTCTTGATAGCGCAGGGGTGGATGTGCTGCTTGTGGGAGACTCCGCGTCCAACGTCATGGCCGGCCACGAAACCACGCTGCCCATCACGGTCGATCAGATGATCTACCATACCCAATCGGTGGTGCGCGCAGTTGATCGCTCCCTGGTGGTAACCGACCTTCCGTTCGGCTCCTATCAGGGGAATACGAAAGAAGCGCTCTACACGGCGATCCGCATGATGAAGGAAGCTGGATCACACGCTGTGAAAATGGAGGGTGGGGCTGGCGTGGTCCAGGCGATTAAACGTATCGTTGACTCCGGAATTCCGGTGATGGGCCATCTCGGACTGACCCCGCAGAGCATCCACAAGTTCGGTACGTACAAAGTACGGGCCACCGACGAAGAGGAGGCCAATCGACTACGGGAAGATGCAGCGTTGCTTCAGGAAGCGGGTTGCTTCTCGATCGTGTTGGAGAAAGTGCCAGCCGCCCTCGCCGCGGAAGTCACAGAAGATTTGGAGATCCCAACCATCGGGATAGGTGCGGGCATTCATTGCAGTGGACAGGTGCTGGTTACGCACGATATGCTGGGGCTCACCACCGACTTCAACCCGCGGTTTGTCCGGCGCTACGCGCATCTTGCCGAAACGATTACCGATGCGGTGGCTGGATATCTGAACGATGTGAGGTCGCAGCGCTTTCCGGATGAGTCCGAAAGTTATTAACGTGCTTTGCGGCTCTACGTGTATCTGTGACTTATCCAGAACTGTTGCTGATTTATGGCTACTCCTCCGGCGGATGAACCGCTGATTCTTATCTCCAATGATGATGGCATTGATGCGCCGGGCATCCGGGCACTTACCTCGGCTCTTGATGGACTTGGCCAGCTCATGGTGGTAGCGCCAGCGCAGGAGCAGAGCGCGGTTGGCCATGCCATAACCGTTCGCCTGCCCGTGCGCGCGCGGGCCCAGACGCTCACGGTGCCCTCGGGTCATGTAGAGGGCCACGCCGTTACCGGCACGCCGGCGGACTGCATCAAGCTGGCCGTAACGCAACTTGTGCCGCGGCAGCCCGACCTTGTCGTAAGCGGCATCAATAGAGGGCCGAACACGGCGGTGAACGTTATATACTCCGGCACCGTCAGCGCGGCGACGGAAGCAGCGATCCTCGGCATCGACGCGATGGCTGTATCCCTTTGCAAGTGGGAAGCGGATGATGCGCACGACTATGAAGCCTCTGGCAGATTTGCCCGCCGTATGGCCGAACGCGTTCTCTCGGAAGGATTGCCTCCCGGTGTACTGCTGAATATCAACGTGCCGGCCATCGATTACCGGGACATACGCGGTGTGGCCGTGACCCGGCAGGCCAAGTCGCGCTGGGAAGAGGCGTTTGAGGAGCGCAAAGATCCGCTACAGCGCCCGTACTACTGGATGGCAGGCCGATTTGTGAATCTGGATGAGGGAGACAACACCGATATCGAAGCGGTGGATAACGGCTACGTATCTGTCACACCACTCCAGCTCGATCTTACCGCCCATAGCCAGCTTGAGGCCCTGAAGAAATGGGACTGGTGATTCCCGCCTTGCGAATCACGACTGGTTGATGAGGGTGCAGAAGAATTCGGGATCCACATTCCCACCACTTATCAGTACACCGGCTCGCTTGCCGGTGACGTCCACCTTGCCTGAGAGTACAGCAGCCAGGGCGAGAGCACCCGTCGGCTCGATTACCTGCTTCAGGTGTGTGGCTACAAATCGCATGGTATCAACGAGTGCGGAGTCGGGTACGGTAACCATCTCGTCCACCAGTTCCATCACGAGGGGAAACGTGTGGTCACCGAGCGAAGGCGTGCGCGCACCGTCAGCAATGGTGTCGGGGTTATGCACCGTTTGCAGCGTTCTTGTTTGAAAAGAGCGGGTGGCGTCATCACCGGCTGCCGGCTCCACTCCAATGACCGTGCAGGAGGGGACAAGCTCGTTGGCAGCGATGGCACAACCCGACAGCAGCCCACCTCCACCGCAGCATACGAGTAGCATATCCAGGTCGGGCTGCTCTCGAACGAGTTCAAGTCCAGACGTACCCTGTCCTGCAATGACGTGGGGATGGTCGTACGGTGGGATGATGGGCAGTTGCTCGCTCGCCGAGAGCTCCCGAGCCAGCTCCTCGCGCGTCGTTTCTTCTCTGTTGTATGGGATCACGGTTGCGCCGTAGCCTTCGGTAGCGGCTCGCTTTATTACTGGCGCGTCATCGGGCATGATGATGCGGGTGGGAATCCCCAGCAGTTGGCCTGCGAGCGCCACAGCCTGTGCGTGGTTACCGGATGAATACGTGAGCACTCCGCGTTGGTGAGCTTCCTGATCCAGCTGAGCCAGTGCATTATAGGCCCCGCGGAATTTGAACGCCCCGGTTCGTTGCAGGTGTTCAGCCTTGAGGAAAAGGTGGCCACCGGTTTGCTTATTCAGCAGCCGCGACGTCAGGATCGGTGTCTTGTGCGCGACACCGTTCAGTCGCTCGGCGGCGTCGTAGATGGCCTGGATATCTACCGGGGTTGAGGTCATCGCTTTTATGTGATCGTCATTTCAACAAGCAGCGCCGGTCGGCATACCGGCAGGGCTTCACTTAGCTCCGGGTGATTTCGTGGGCTGCTCTTGTGCCAAGGTTTGATCTCAGGCTCCAGGCTTCTCCTGCA
>SLED01000306.1 GCA_007124945.1 Salinibacteraceae bacterium
TGTCGTCCAACCCTCTTGCGGGTATTAACCCACGCGATATTGAATCCATCGAAGTGCTGAAAGACGCGGCTGCAGCCTCTATTTACGGGGCGCAAGCTTCAAATGGTGTGGTGCTCGTTACCACGAAGCGAGGCGTAGAGGGGCCGACACGATTTACGGTTTCCTCCAGCGTTGGACGCGTGGGCGAACTGAAACGTCACGACATCATCGAAGGGCCCGAATGGCTTGACCTGCAGATGGAGGCCTTCGCCTGGTGGTACGAGTTTAACGGCCTCTCCCGCGAAGCAGGTAAAGAGCGGGCGATGAATGACCTCGGCCTCACACCAGAAACGGTGGAGCACCATGACTGGCAAGAAGCCCTTATGCGAACAGGCATTAATCGCCGCGTTGATATTTCAGCGCGTGGCGGATCTGCTAATACGCGCTTTTACGTGGCAGGAGGGTACAACTTTGAGGAAGGCACGGGTATCAACACGGACTTCGAACGCCTGAACCTGCGATCGAATATTGAGCATGATGCCTCTGACTTCTTTACTCTTGAGGCGAATGTGAACCTTGCAACCTCTCGGTCGACGGGTGCACTTTCTGACGGGTTTTTCCTCGGAAGCCCCTTTTACGCGGGGCAGCGTAACCGTCCGACGGATCCGATTTACAACGAGGATGGCTCCTTCAACCAGAACACATTCAACAACTACAATGCTGTTGAAGTGAACGTGCTGGACGATCGCGAGAACCGCGTAAACCAGATGCTGCTCAATGCCGGTGCCCGCCTGAACCTGCTCGAAGGACTAACCTTCCGCAGCTTCTACGGGTTGGACTACCGCAATACGCGGGACTTCAACTACCAGAGCCCTGAGTCCTCAGCCGGACCTCCAGGAGGGTCGCTCTTCCAGGCGGATCGCCAGGTGACCAACTTCACCACCAACCAGGTCTTTAACTACAATGCGGACGTCTATGGTCATGCCTTCCGCGGAACGGCCGGTTTTGAATACCGCCACGAGGATCGCTGGACGACATCCATGTCTGGTGAAGGCTTCCCGAGCGGGCTCTTTCGTACCATGCAAAATGCAGCGGAACCGTCCGGCGTTACTGGCTTCGGCTCGGAGTACAAGACTGCCGGGTTCTTCGGCCAAGCGCAGTATGACTTCCTGGATCGCTACCTGATCTCGGCCACAGCTCGTTACGACGGATCTTCCCGTTTCGGTGCTGATCGTCGGTGGGGACTCTTCGGCTCGGGTGCTCTTGCCTGGGTACTGTCGGATGAGTCATTTATGGACTGGAGTGAGAACTGGCTCGACGACTTCAAGCTACGCCTCAGCTTTGGTACCACCGGTAACCAGTCGGGCATCAGTAACTTTGAGCCGCGCACTCTCTTTGTATCGGGAGGGACGTACGATGGTCAGCCGTCACTGCGTCCGGGCGGCCTCGGAAATAACCTCCTTACGTGGGAGGCTGCTCAAACCCTCAACCTGGGACTCGACTGGAGCATCTTCCAGGGACGGATTTATGGTGCCGCCGAGGTCTACCGGCGTGACACCGACCGCCTCCTGCTCGGCCGCGACCTGCCATCTGATAGTGGATTTGGCTCGCTGACCGAGAACGTGGGTAGCGTTCGCAACGAGGGTATCGAACTTGAGGTAGGTGCGGTGCTTGTGAACACGAACAACGTACGCTGGACCTCAGACTTCAATATCACATGGCTGCGCAACGAAGTACTTGCGCTTGCTGATGGAGAAGATCGCCTCGGTACCACCGCGTTCGTTGGTCGTTCGCTCAGCTCGTACTACTTGTACACCTACGCTGGCGTAAACCCCGCGACCGGTAAGCCGATGTTCTACGACCGGAACGGCAACATCACCTACACACCTTCCACCGGCAGTACGCTGGAAGAGGATGATCGCCAGTTCCAGGGAACGGCGTTGCCCTCCTCGCTCGGTGGATGGAGCAACCGTGTAACAGTGGGTAACTTCTCGCTCGATGCTCTGGTGCAGTTCAACTTCGGGCAGCGGACCTACGACAGCTTTCAGGGAAGCTTTACCGACGGCGCCTTCTTCCGCCTTGGTGGCTTGATAGCTGACACGCGCAATCGTTGGACGGAGCCGGGCCAGATTACCCGTGTCGAGCGTGCCTATCGCAACAGCTCGTACCCGGGCCGCACGTCGGGCTTCACCTCGTCCACGCGCTTCATGCAGGATGCTTCATACATCCGCCTGAAGAACGTGCAGTTGACCTATTCCCTCCCCGCAAACCTGACCCAGCGTATCGGTATGCAGGGCGCCGCGGTGTACGTGCAGGGGACCAACCTGCTAACCGCTACCAACTACCCCGGTATCGACCCGGAAATCGTTGGCAGCAACAACGCGATCTATCCGCAGTCGCGGACCTTCACCACGGGAATCGAGCTCAACTTCTAAACATTGCGCACGACCCACTGACGTAGACCAACAACACTACTTCTTATAGATCTATGACCTTTCGTATACTCCCGGCTCTTGTGCTGGCTGCTCTCCTGGTTGGACTGACCGGGTGTGATAGCCTGCTCGAAACAGAGCCACAGCAATCCGTCGATACCGAGGTCGGTACCTCGACGCCTGAAGGGATTCGAGCCCTTTATCACAGTACTTATAACCGCCTCACCGGATCGAGCTACTACGGAGAGCGTCTGATGCTGGCTGGCGACGTGTTAGCTGATAACGCTGTGGGGCATCCCACTACCTCAGGTCGCTACGTAAGTGAGCCGCAGAACTCGCTCGGCACAGGCGTGGGCGGCTGGGGCCGCTATGCCCAGATCAACGAGATCAA
This sequence comes from Salinibacteraceae bacterium, assembly GCA_007124945.1. Taxonomy (GTDB): domain Bacteria; phylum Bacteroidota; class Rhodothermia; order Rhodothermales; family Salinibacteraceae; genus Tc-Br11-B2g6-7. The sequence goes on from SLED01000306.1 coordinate 2,803, forward strand.
CTACGCGCTGAAGTACGCTCCAGAGGTAGAAGGGCTCTCCGACGCCGAGCGCACCCGCATCGTTGGTGAGATGTACTTCCTCCGCGCCCTGGCTTATCACGACCTGGTCAAGGTATATGCCTATGAGCCGGACCAGATCGTGGATGGCTTTGATCTTGGCGTAATTATCCGAACTGAACCAACGGAAACGGTTGAGCAGGCGGATTTCCGCCCCCGCTCTACCGTACAGGATGTGTACAACCTGATTAACTCGGATCTGGATGAGGCCATTACACGGCTCAGCCAGGAGGATCGAGGAAATCCGTTCTTCGGTACGCTCGCTGCAGCCCAGGCGCTAAAGGCACGTGTTGCCCTGTATGCCGGTGAATGGGAAGACGCGGAGAGCTACGCCACCGCTGCAATGGGTAACACAAGCGCTCGCCTGGCTACGGCCGACGAGGTGCCCACGATGTTCAATAACTCGTCAGATCCGACGGTAGAGTCCATCTTCGAGGTGCGCTTCCGCTCAACGGAATCCCTCGGGGTAAACAGTGCCATCTCATCCTTACTGACGCCTCCGGGACATTACGACGTACTGCCGTCGCAGGAGCTCCTCGATAGCATTGGAGACGACGCGCGCGCCGAACTCTATCCGCTCGATACGGATATTGAGGAGTATGGAGGTGAGGCCACCGGACATCGGATGGTCCGTAAGTATGACCAGAGCGTGGCTACCTATGCGGATAACATGCCGGTTATCCGGTACTCGGAAATGCTGTTGACACGTGCGGAAGCGCGTGCTGAAATGAACGAGGATGACGACGCCCTTGATGACTTGAACCTTTTGCTCGAGAATCGAGGACGCGATACGTTTGAATCCGTACCCGCAGACCTTATCGGGGAAATCCTGGAAGAGCGGCGCCGCGAACTGGCCTTTGAGGGTCATCGCTGGCACGACATGAAGCGTCGCGGTATGGACATCGTGAAGCCGGCTGAGTTGAACCTGCCGGTACTTGAGTACGGTGTTACGCAAACCCTGGCGCAAATTCCGACCAGCCAGGTATCGCTAAACCCCGACCTCGTCCAAAACCCGGGCTACTAATCCGGCTCGCCCATCCGCCGGTGAGCAAGCCATCGCTTGCTCACCGGCACTGGGTGCTGGAGCATCGATTACAACCTATTCTATAGATCTCTCTGACTTATGCGATTTCGATTGTTACTAACCGTCGGGCTGCTTGCTTCAGTCCTTCTACTGACGGGCTGCTTCGAGGACATTGTCAACACGTTTGACGGCGAACCTCAGGTAGAATTCGAACAGTACAACCAGCCTGCCCTTGGCGTTGGAAGCTTCGGGAATAGTTATGCTGGTAGCCTCTCATTCGCCGCAGATGCTGAAGAACCGGCCTCCTTTGGCCTTCGTCTCAACCTTATCGGCGAACATCACAGCAACGACGTTCACATTAACTTTGCCGCTGTTAGCGAACAGGTTGATGTGGACGGTGATGTGGTAAACACGGCTTCCGCCGTTGAGGGCGAGCACTTTACACTCAGCCCCGGCGATGGTCAGGCCGTTTTCCCCGCCGGAGTTGATTGTGGCGATTTCCCTTACACTGAAGCATGCCCCTCCTTCAGCTTCATTGAGGTAACGGCTCTGCCGGATGGACTCGAGCCGGGTGAATCCGTCACAATGATTTTGGAGCTGCAGGAAAGCGAGATGCTCATCCCTGCAGAAAACTACAAGTACTACACCGTAACGTTGAGTAAAGCTTCTGACGACGGATAGATAGCGTATTCTTGCCGTTACGTGTTCGAAGGGCGCTTCCTCTATCGGGGATGCGCCCTTCTTTCGTTATCCACGCTGGTTTTCAACGGAGCAATGAAATTTACCCCAACCGAAAACTCTCCTCCGGGGCTTCGGTACCTCTGCCGTCACTTTATCAACGGATCATCTTATTGCACGGAGTATGGATCACAAAGAGGGGGCCTACAAAGTACGCGACCTAAGCCTGGCAGATGAGGGGCGTAAGAAAATTGAATGGGCAGAAAGCCGCATGCCCGTACTGATGCGGCTTCGGGAGGAGTACGCTGAGTCAAAGCCGTTTAAGGGCTACAAGCTTTCCGGATGCCTTCACGTCACCAAGGAAACCGCCGTGCTGGTCGAGACGCTGGCGGCCTGTGGCGCTGAAGTGGCCTGGAGCGGATGCAACCCGCTATCCACCAACGACGAAGTCGCTGCAGCCCTCGCGAATGGCGGAACGGAGATCTACGCGTGGTACGGCCAGAACGTAGACGAATTCTACTGGAGCATTGAGCGGACAATTGACAAACCGCCCCATCTCACGCTGGATGATGGTGCGGATCTGATCTTCACGGTGCATAAGAAGCATCCGGAGATGGCCGATCACATCATTGGCGGCTCAGAAGAGACGACTACCGGCGTGCATCGTCTGCGCGCCATGGCCGCCGACGGGAAACTGCTGTATCCGGTGTTCGCCGTGAATGATGCCGAGACGAAGTGGGATTTTGACAACGTGTACGGCACCGGGCAATCCACGCTCGATGGTATTTTGCGTGCTTCATCTGTCTTGTTGGCCGGCAAGAATTTCGTTGTAGCGGGCTATGGGCACTGCGGTCGGGGGGTTGCTACCCGTGCAGCAGGCATGGGCGCCAACGTAATCGTCACCGAAGTGAAGCCGACCGCTGCCCTTAAGGCAACGCTCGATGGCCACCGCGTGATGACCATGGACGAGGCCGCGGCGGTAGGGGACATTTTTGTCACCGCCACCGGAATGAAGGATGTGATCCGCGGGCAGCACTTCCTGAAAATGAAGGAAGGGGCGATCGTCTCGAACACGGGTCACTACGATGTAGAACTCAACCTCAAAGAGCTGGCTGAACTTGCGGTTGATACACGGACCGTACGCCAGGATAACCGTGAGTATACGCTCGAAAACGGTAGAACAATTTACGTGCTGGCAGACGGCCGGCTTGTAAACCTTGCTGCAGCCGAGGGGCACCCGTCGGAAGTGATGGATATGAGCTTTGCCAATCAGTTCATGGCCCATCTAAGCCTCGTCCAGAAGCACGAGGCCGGAGATCGTTTCGAAGACACCGTCATCGATCTTCCCGAAGAGCTGGATCAGGAAATTGCCCGGATCAAGCTCGAAACCATGGGTATTGATATCGACTCTCTCACGGAAGAACAAGAAGCATACGCCACCGACTACTCAGCCGGCACGTAATCTCGCCAGTTGCTACGTACGGCGTATCGGGCATAGAAACCCTGCACGGCCACAGGTCAGTGCAGGGTTTTTTGTTGCCCGGCACAATGTGCCGGTGCAATGGGCTTAACCGCTTTCTGGTTGAGGTGTATCTTCCCTAAACGTTGTTAGCGCGTTCGCGACGTTTGCGAAAAGCGGGCACCTGATCTGCAAGCCCTGACCAATAAGGTAGTTAGACGTTTGTGGCTCACCCGGGTCAGGGGTCTCGCCTTCAGCCGAGATAAAGCCCATGCGCCACTCGGGAAACGTTCGATCATCGATCGGACAGGTAAGTAACGTCCGGATGTTTTCATGCCGTTCATCAGCAAGGATGGAACGGAAGATGATGCGCACAGCTACTTCCGGCCCTTCAAGAATTTGGAAGAAGCGCTTGTTTTTGTATAGCAGCAGCCCGGTTACGTGGAGCTTCTTGTTTCGGGTACGGGCCTCTTCAAGAAGCTCCTGCAGGTCCGCCTTGCTCATGGGGTGGACTGCCCGGCTATCATAGGCAAGCTGAAACAGTTTGGCGGATTCACCCGCTACGTCGTCTGCAAGCGAACGTATCTTCTTGGCGAGCCCATCCGCACTCTTTGCTGTCAGCACGCGCGGGACATCCGTGCGCTGTGCCATAAAGAGATTCAGACCGTTTATCGCGCGACACGTAACAACCCAGGGCGCCCCAAGCAACGCCTGAACCTGCCTGGACCGCACATCCAGAGGCTCAATCTCCCGAACAGTCTCAAGCACGACGGCTCTGTGCTCATCCGGAATCGGGTCGGCAAAGTGAACGAGGGCTCCGGTCGTCATAAGAGCGCGGGCACGTGGCAAAACCAGTCAGATCCACTTCTAACTAGAGTATACGAAGTGCTCGTCAGGTTTATCCGGCAGCAACAGAAAAACTTGCGCGCAGCCGTTTTCTGTCGATTCAGAGTGGGTACGCCGGGGCGTTGATCATGGCCTGCGCGAGGCAAGGCAGTTTCTCTTAACGCTCATATCCGAGCACCGCCGAGTCTCGGCTGTAACGGTTTGCGGGTTGGCCCCAACGGAGGAGTCGAAATATGGAGCCACATCGGTAGCGATAAACGATGTGTGCTGCTCCTTCTAATCAACTGATGCTTAGCGATGAACACGCAAACACAACATACGGAAACGACGATAGCTGCTGCCGAACACGCAATTTCGCCCTGGGACTGGGTGCGCGGAGCTCTTGGCGGCTTTATTGGAAGTGTTGGATTTGGGATAATCATGGCCTTCATTATGCCACCGCCGCTGCTGGAGGTAGTCATTCCAAACATGTACGGCATTGAGGCTACGCCGGAGTCTCCCGCTCCGATGGCAGGCTGGTTCTTCCATCAGTTCCACGGCGTGATGTTGGGTCTTGCTTACGTAGCCTTTGTTGAGCTAAAAGCCGTGCGGAGCTGGCTGAATGCCCGTACAATAAAAGGCGCGATAGGGCATGGATTGCTCTGGGGGGTGCTAACAACGGTGCTGCTGGCCGTTCTTGTGATGCCGGTCTGGCTACAGGTTGTGGGTTTTCCGATGGCGCCTCCGTTTCCTAATATAGGTGCCGGCACCATCCTGAGCCTTATCGGCCATATTGTATACGCCTTGCCGCTGGCGATCATTTATGCGCTGTATCGCAAGTAACCTCCTCGATAAAATAAAAAAGCCCCGCTTCCGTAAGCATCGGAGGCGGGGCTTTCTGTTTTTTGGTTGGTTGGCGAGGCCGTCCTGAAGAAGTTACTCGACGTTTATCTCTCCTGTCATACTCCCATGGGCGGTGCACACGTAGGAGGAGATTTCAGCGGCGAGTTCCGGGGTAACGGTGAAGGTGACCTGTTCGTCTGAGTCCTCCACATTAACGTCGGAATCATTCTGGAACGATCCCGAACCATTCTGGACGATCAGGTTGTCGCCATTGGCATCACGGAATGCAAGCGGATGAAACCCACTATCCACATCGCTGACGTCGAACGTGTACCGTTCTCCCTCTGTCAACGTCAACGTTGGATTGCCCTCGCCATCCACAACCCAGCTGCTGGTGCCGTCGGCTTCGACAGAGAAAGTTTGGGCAGCATCATTGTCGTCTGTAAAGCTGGGTGGTAACAGGATCCCGTCTATTACGTGCAGGATGCCATTCGACCCGAAATAGTCGAGATTGGCGACGTCGAGCGTAGCCTGCCCGTCGTTGAAGATGACCTCTTCGCCATCAAGTGCGATGGTCAGGTCTTCGCCCTGCAATGTCTCCAGCGTTACCTCTCCGCCTTCCTGGTCGAGCAGCGCCAACAGACTGCCTGAATCCACGATATCATCGGCGAACACATGGTATTGCAGGATCTCCTGCACCTCGCCTTCAGAGAATCCACTCAGATCCGCTTCCTCGAAGGTAGCGTTGTTTGGTCCAAAGACCGTCCACCCATCGGCATTAACAAATGCATCGGCGAGGCCGAAGTCTACCACGGCGTTGTAAAGCTCGAACGTTTCATCGACGAACCAGGCCACATTTGCCAGATTCTGGTTGCCGAGCAGCGCCCGATCGATTACATGGATGATGCCGTTGTCGGCCTCAATGTCGGTTTCTATCACCGAGGATCCTTCGATCGTGACTTCGCCATTGGAGACGACAACCGTAAGCTCCTGACCGGCCAGCGTGGTTACCGTGTTTTCGCCTTCCTGCAGGTCAGCTGCTTCGATTGCCGCATCGGGTACTACGTGGTAGCCGAGCACATCGGCGAGCTCGGGTTGCTGGATGAGCACGTCGACGTTTATCCCTGCAAATGCTGCATCGTTGGGTGCGAAAACGGTGAATGTGGCCTCCTCGTCTGCCAGTGGATCTACGAGGTCGGCCTCTTGCAATGCGGCAAGCAGCGTAGAGAAGTCGTCATCGGCAGCCACGATATCAGCTATAGTGACGGCTGCTTCTCCCGTTATTTCGACGGTGGCGAAGTCCCCCACCAGAGGTGCAAGCGCTCCGTCAGCTGTGGTGAACAGGGCAGGTTGTTGCGCAGGGATGCGCTCGCCATTGCCATCGGTTCCGGCCTGGCCAAGGTGAGCCATCGCAAAAAACTCAGCCGTCTCGTCGATCTCCGATTCCTCACGCGGTGAGTCATCGCCCGCTTCCCGCGGTTCGAGCACGTCGATCACCACGTCGGTGTGAAGCTCGTTCACCGCAAGATCTTCTTGGGAGATGCCGACGAACGCGCCGATCTCCCCGTCGCTAACGGCGTGTAGGTCTATTGACAAGAGCGTTTCGCCAACCGTGCCTTGATACAGGATTTCGATTGCATCGACGCTCACCGCTTGCGCAGGCTCATCGTACGATTCATCCTGCCATTCAAACTGGCTGACGGCGTAGATAGCCGCGGTCTCGCTTGTTGCAACAACGCCTTCAACGGAGCCGTCGGTCGAAATGTGCGCTGCATGGTCAACCGGGGAGGCGCCCTCAACATCTACGAGGATGCTGCCGTCCTGCAGGTTTTCCGTAAGTTCGACGCTGGCAACAACCTCTTCATTCGAAAAGTCGCCATCACCATCATCCGTAGTAATGACTACCCACTGACCTGCAGAGGCTGTTATGCCGGTTACAAGCAGCTCTGTATCTTCGGCTGTCAGGTCTAAGGCCTGCGTTTCGAGCGACACTTCGGCCTCCACAAACTCGGACGGAAGCAAAATTCCGTCGATGACGTGAAGGATACCGTTTGAGGCAAAGTAATCGAGGTTATCCACGTCCAGGCTTGCCTGGCCTCCGTTGATTACCACCTGGTCATTCTCAAGTGTGATCGTAATAACTTCGTCCTCAAGTGCGGTCTCAAGTGTAACCGTGCCTTCTTCCTCAAGTAAGCCGAGTAGGGTGGCCGAGTCGGTTGTCTGGCCGGGCACGACGTGGTACTGAATAATCTCGGCGATTTCTTCGTCGGAGAATTCGCTCAGGTCGGCGTCCTCAAAGGCATCGTTGTTGGGCCCGAACACGGTCCAGTTCTCAGCCCCGGCCAGTGCTTCGCCCAGTCCGGCCTCAGCAACAGTGCTGAAGAGGGTTTGCGTCTCATTAACGAATTGCGCGACGTTAGCGAGATTCTGGTTGCCAATCATCACCCGGTCTATCACGTGAATGATGCCGTTCTCGGCCTCGACATCGGCTTCGGAGACCTGAGAGCCGTCAATGAATACGTTGCCATTGCGAATGGAGACGAGAAGTTCATCGCCGGCCAGCGTTTCGATGGTCTGTCCATCTTCCAGATCGCCAGAGGCTACAGCTGCACCCTCTACAACGTGGTAGCGCAGTATGTCGCCGACGGCGTCTGCGTCCGCAATAGCCTCAAGGTTAAATGGGTTAAACGCCTCATTGCCGGGAGCGAAGACGGTAAATGTGGCATCTTCGTCGTCCAGCGCAGCGGCGAGCCCTTCATCTTGAAGAAGATTTAAGAGCACGGAGAAATTTTCGTTATCAGTGACGATTTGGGCGATGGTGCCGTCGCCTTCCGTCGGAGGTGGATCGGGGTCCGGATCGGTCACCGTATCGCTGTCGCAGGCGCTAAGTATCCCAACTGATATGATAAGCAGAAAAGCCAGGAGGCTTTGCGCCGTTGTGCGTACACTTCGAGTCATGGCAGAATAAAAACTTATGTGAGAGAACTTTCAGCAGGGCGAATAGCAGTAACGCCCGCCCTGCAAACACACGAGTTCTAAGATGGCCTCTACCTGTTATTGACGATCTTGTCGCCTCAACAGGGAAGTTACGAGTGTTCGCAACTGGTTTTTGGTTTGGGATAGACAAAAAAACGCCGGGCGACTGTTGTCGGCCGGCGTGGATACTCGAACTATCACTTACGTGCTATACATCCCAGGTCAGGATATCCGTCTCGTCCTTCTCGCGTTCTTTCCACTCTTCTGCGTCTGGCATGGGGTCCTTCTTCTCAGTGATATTGTAGCCCAGCTCTCGCCATTGATTGGCCAGATACTCGTTCCACTCCGTATAATGCGCCCAGACGTCGGGCAACTCATCGTCCGGGTATATTGCTTCAACCGGACAAACGGGTACGCATGCATTGCAGTCGATACACTCATCGGGCTGGATGGCCAGGAAGTTCGGCCCTTCGTAGAAACAGTCTACCGGGCACACTTCTACGCAGTCGGTGTGTTTGCAATTGATACAGGGCTCGGCTACAACGTAGGGCATAACTTCAGCGGCGGAATAGAAATTGTTGACGAGATAGGGTAGCGCGGCCGAAATGACAAGCCGGGTAGTGATAGACGCAGTACAATACTGCGTTCCTGGTTGCTTTCAGCTTGCTTCTTCCGTCTACAATTTTCGCGCACTGTTCGCTTTTCTCGCTATGGTTGAACGTAATCGTTACCTCTCTGCCGCTTTCCTTCTCACTGTCCCTGGCCTTCTTCTAAGTCTGGTGCTGTTTGGTTGTGGTACGAGCCAGACGCTTCAGAAAGAAGCGCTGCAGGGAAAGACCATCGCGGTTACGGCAGCGATGCCGGAGCCTCCCATTGTGTATCATGAAGGGCTTGCTGCGCTTAATGTTCGTCCCTACGCGCCGTACGGTGAGCGGCCCCGTGGTACGTTGATGCAGGAGTTCCGGAATGCCCAGCGGCTGGAAATGGTGCTGCAGGCCGGAGTTGAAGGGCGATCGCCGGCTACACAGGTAGCTGCTCGCCTCGGGAAAGCGGCCGCCGAGGCGCTTGACATGCAGCTCGTATCTGATGTTGAACAGGCTGACGTGGTGCTCGACGTGAAGGTGTTCGGTCATGGAATGCACATGCCTTCGTGGCGGGCGGGAGCGGCCTTCTTTATCGACGCAGACGTAACACTGGTGAATCAGGCAGATGGAAAAGAGCTCTGGAGTTACACGTACGATCAGGAGCGTCGCCGCGCCGACGTTCCCTATCCGACCATCAATCGCATAACGGGCGAAGAACTTGGAAATCGATTTTTGGATCACGCCGACATGGTGGTCGATCGGATCACCCGTAGGCTTACGCGAGCTATCTCCTGAGGTGGCCCCAAACCACA
>SLED01000347.1 GCA_007124945.1 Salinibacteraceae bacterium
TAGTGAACGAAACAGGGATTCGGCGTCTTCAAGCTGCTCAAGGTTCTTAAGCGCATAGCCCTTGTGCAAGCGATATGACCTGTTAGATGGATCCAGCGTGACTGCTTTTTCGAACTGTTTCAGCGCTTGGTCCGGCTGCTCATTCCTGAGATAACAGTTCCCAAGCTTATCACGAAGAATGCCGATGTCAGGCCCAAGCACCACAGCCTGTTTGAGAAGCCTTATTGCCTCATCAAGGTCAGGGGCTTCTTTCTGCAATATCTCCTCAACCTCATCCTGTAGTTCTTCAATTCTGTCACCAAACTCCGAGAGGTTATCATATTCCCGACGCGCGACCGGATTTGATAGTATATCATACGCCTCTCGGAGTAACTTGTAGCCCTCAGGGTCTTGTTCTGGTGGAGAATCACGGACACCGTGCTTAAAAGCCTCTCGAATCTCCTTCTCTGTAGCGTCTTCCGATATGCCAAGGACTTCGTAATGAGAAAGATGGGACATGAGAACTTGTTTATACCTTAGAATAGACGGGATGAGGGCTATAGCAAGCCACGAACTATCGAGTTGTTGTACGGTGTATCTGGATACCTCTCAGCGACTCTTCTGGCAAAATGTTGTGCATCAGAGGGTGGTAGCAGTTGGACGAGCGCATACGCTGCCTGCGCGTCAAAATGAGGATGGTCGGCGTCCAGATGATCCTGTAGTTGAAGTAGTGACTCAACAGCCAGAGAGTCGCTACCAACCTTGTAGGCGGCGATACCTAAGAAATAATATTTCTGTTGAGACTTACCAACAGATTTATTAAGTAGCGGCTCAAGCATGTCTACAACCGCCTGGTAATCTTCCTCTCGCCACGCTTGTGTTCCTGTGTTAAATAGTGCCCGATCCGTAGCCTCTCGCAAAGCCTCATAGGACTCCATATCTGCACCAGTAAGGTTGTCCGCCTCCACTTCTTGAAGCACCGCGTGGGCACGGCCAGGTTTACCTTGAGCAAGGGCAAGGTTTACGCTCGCCAGAGCTGCAATACTACCTGAATAAGTTGACTCGACCTCTTCCATAACCGGTTGCACTTCCGGTGTAGGACTGGGAGGTGGTTTAATGTCGATCATGTAAAAGAGCCACGCTCCAATGAGTAGCCCTGCAAACGCTGCGAATGCCGTCGTTCCGACAGAATTGTTTACCAACCATCGCCGAGTAACAGCACCCCGACCTGAAGCAGGGGTTCGATGAGGAAAGGGAATGTCGTACGCTTCCAGAAATGATCTTTCCGTGTCGCTGAGGTCAACTCCTTCAATCTTTGCCCAGTCAGCAAGGAGCAGCAATTCCCGATAGCATACAGGAGTCGTTGGCACCCGGTACTTCTCGCGAAGGCTTGCGGGATTGCTGACCGCCGTGTTCCAGACACTGACCAATCCTGTAAGGTGAGCTTTATACGCTGGCCATTTTTCTGCCATTCCTGTTTCATCTCCCCACGCAATCAGCTGCCGCGCACGCTCGAAGTCGCCATGCTGGAGAGAAAGGAGAAGGTTGAGCTCCACTATTCTCGTTGAAAAAGGAGCTTGACGAACTGCTATCTGCGCAGCCTCAAGAGCAGCGGGTACATTTCCGTCATTACATTTCTGGAGCGCTCGATTATAGTAGGGCCAGGCAGACTGTAAAAGCGCTTCGACGCCCTCAACATACTCCGGCTTTTTCCTTGAGAGCTTCTTGAGAAATACCGTCTCTCCTGCAACCGTTGTAGCAGAATAGGACATACAAATTCAGGAAGCAGTTGGATGATCACAAATGACTCGTTAATCCAGCTCAAACAGGAGGTCCGTGATTTTCTCTTCAACTGAGCGAATCCGGCCCTCATCATTTGCAGCCAGCGCCTGTTTCATCCCCTCAAGTAATTGCTCCAGTTCTTCCTTGCGCTCTTCCGGCACACTTCCCTCTTCCAGTTCACGGTCAGCTGCAGCCAACAGAGCTTCTACTTCCACCAGATATTCTGACTCCTTCCATGCTGCTTCCAGGCGCTCACGGGAAGCCTCAACCTCTTGGTCATCGAGTTCTGCAGCAGCTTCCAATTCGACCGTCTCGCCAGTAGCTGGAAAGTGTACAGCAATATCGATCGTACCGTCTGCCGTAACCATGTATTTGACCTCAAGTACCTGTCCGGCAGGCCCGGAAGGGACACGTATTTGCTCGGACGCGAGCAGTGAGAAGCCTTCCTTCTTATTCGGCTCCCCCTCTATTTCGGCCTGCAACGCTGATGAGACAGCATCACGCTGGTACACACGAAAATTGACAACCTCCTGTCCATCGTAAAGTGTTCGAAAGGACTCGGTATACTCTTTCAAAAGTTTGCCATTGGCTGGAATTATCTCGGTGTATCGCCCGGGGCGAACGCCTGCCTGGGACATCTCCATCGCTGCCGTGCCTAGCGAGAGTGGGCAAACATCCATTACTATTTGGCCAGACTTCCCATCCACAATCGCTGCCTGCGCTGCTGCTCCCAGCGCAACGGCTTTGTCCGGATCCAGCGCCTTCGAGGGCTTCTGCCCCATGACACGCTCTACAAATTTTTGAACCAGGGGGATGCGTGTACTTCCCCCGACGAGCAATACGTGGGCGATGTCGGTTTTGGAAAGGCATGCGTCTTTCAAAGCCTTTTCTATGGCTTGCTCCGTTCGCTCAACCTTGTCAGATATCAGTTCCTCGAACGTCGAGCGCCGCACCGTGATGTCCAGGTTGACAGGGGCGCCATCCTTTACATCGAAGAAAGGTATGTTGATACTTGTCTGCTGATTGAAGCTAAGCTCCTTTTTTGCGTCCTCGCAGGCAAAGAGCAGGCGATAGTAATTACCTGATTGGGGATCGACGCGTATTCCAGATTCCTCTTCAAAGCGCTTCGCGACATGCTTTAACAACGCTTCGTCGAAGTCCTTTCCACCAAGTAGAGTATCACCGGCTGAGGCTTTAACCTCTACTATTTCTCCCATGTAGTCGACGATCGAAACGTCAAAGGTCCCGCCACCGAGATCGTAGACCATCAGGTGTTCGTCCTCAATCGTTTCAACATATCCATAGGCGAGCGCAGCAGCGGTAGGTTCATTAATAATCCGCTCGACCTTCATTCCAGCGATTACACCGGCCTGCCGAGTGGCACGCCTCTGTCGATCCGTGAAGTTAGCAGGCACGGTAATTACACACCGATTGACTTCCTCATTCAACTGCTCTTCAGCTGACATTTTGAGATGCTTCAAAATATGTGAAGAAATTTCCTCTGGGGTTAACTTCTGATCGCCTACTGGAATCTTAACATCTTCCCCCATCCGCCGCTTAACTTGCTCTACTCCAAGATGGGGGTCGGATTGGAAGACGCCCTTCACTAAAGAGCCAACAATCGGTTTTTTGGTTTTCTTTTCAAACCCAAAGTACGAGTCGACAATCTCATTTCCGCGGACATCGCGTAATATCCTAGGAGCCTCTTTCTCAAAGATAGCTACTTCACTGGTTGTCGTACCGAGATCTATTCCGACGAATGCCATAGTTGTATATGTTTTACAGGTTGAAAATTACTTAGCTACAATCACGTTTGCTTTACGCACGACTTCACCGTACATGGTGTATCCAGCTTCGACCACCTCCACGATCCGGTCGTATTCTGATTGTTTTTCCGGCTGCCGTGTGCTCAAAACAAAGTGATACATGGGGTCGGGCACTTGTCCAATAGCCGGAATTTCTTGCAGCCCAACCTTAGCCATACTTTTCTGCAGTGCGCGTGTCATCGTCTCAGCGGCTGACTTCATTTCAGAGTCTCCACTGGCCTCTGCCGAGGCCTTGAAGCCGGTGATCAGGTCGCAGACCTCCAAGATGAATCGCTGAAGTTGCTCTACCTGATCTTCCAGTTTTGCGCGCTGCTGTTTAAGGTTATTAAGTAATTCACCGTGTTCGTCGAGGTGTTCAGCGACTTTTCGCGCGGAGAGATCTGCTTTTTGTTGGGTCTTCCACTGAGCTTTTGCCATGCGCGTGAAGACCTTTAAAAACTGATCGGCAAACTCGGTATTTAAAGCGGCTACCTCTTGACCTTGATCTACGGGCTCGAACGTCTGGAGTCGCTTATGTATGTCTTCCACGGAGGTGGTTGTTATGCGTGCAAAGTTCCATCGGACAAGCTACATTCCGCGCTGCTTTGAATCTGGCCTGCGCTAATGCAACCTACTTCCTATATCATTGGCACTTCTTCGTACAGCTTAAATCGGTTAAACTTTTTCTCACCACCTCTGGAACTTTATCAACTTGACGCTTCCAAAAGTCAAGTTGACCCCCACTGGCATCCCCTCCCCACCCTACGCTACCTCAGCCGTCGCCACCGATGCTCCCTCCGCCGCAGCCAGCCGCTCCACTCATTCCTTAGGGAACGACTTCAGAGATAGACCCGGCGGGTTTTCAAACACCCGCCGGGTCTCAACAACCAGCGACATCAAATCAACCCCGGCCCTTTTGCACCTGACCCCCACGCTCTGTATGCTTTGACCGGGGGTTTCCACCGCCAGTATCTCGCGTGCCGCTTTTCATTCCAGTACACGCGCCGATACCATTCCCCTGGCCGTAATCTCCTGTGTAACAGGCATCAGTATCTGCCGCCATGCCCTCCCCCGCCGAACAACTCGACCGTGCCCGCAAAGACGAACTGCTGGACCTGACCCTCCGCAACCCGCTGATCAGTCACCGTATGCGGAAGACGCGCGGGCTAGCGATCGAAGGCGCGGACCCGGCGGCACTCTACCAACGGCTCGTGACGCAGGAGCGCACGGTCCGCTTCCGGCCGCTTGAGGCGCCGCCTGCAACGGAGGAGGACGGGTTCGAGTCCGGCAGCTTCATGGTGGATGACCCTGAGCCGCGCGCAAGGCCTGAATCGGATGTTGCGAATGGTAAGCTACAGACGCGTTATGACAAGGAGACACTGCAGCGACGGCTCCTCACCACCTACCGCCGCGCGGGCACGTTGCTGGAGGAAGAGGGCATCAACACGCTCTATCTGGCGCTGGGCATGCTGCGCTGGTACGAGAGCCCCAGCAGCGACAACGAACGGGAAGCGCCGCTACTGCTGATCCCGGTGGAGCTCAGCCGTACAGATGTGCGCGGTCGCTTTCGGCTCAGTCATACCGGCGAGGAGTGGGCAGGCAATCTGTCGCTGAAGGCATACCTGCGGGAGAACTTCGGCCTGAAGTGGCCACTCCCACCTCCGCTCGAAGAGGAAGAGCTGGACATCCATGCCTATGTCGATCAGCTGCGCGACCTCATACAGGGGCGAGACCGCTGGCATCTTGATCCGGGCAGGATCGTGGTGGACTTCTTTTCCTTCACCAAGCTGCTGATGTACGAAGACCTCGACGCCGACAATTGGCCTGAGGACGAGAAACCGGGCGAGCATCCCGTGGTGCGGCGCCTGCTAAGGGACGGCTTCGAGCCGCCGGCAAGCCGCATCGGAGACGACGAGCCGCTCGATCAGTACCTGCCGGCGGAGCTCACGCATCACGTGGTGGACGCCGACAGCTCGCAGACACGCGCCATCCTGGACGTCAACAGCGGCCTCAATCTGATCCTGCAGGGCCCACCGGGCACGGGGAAGTCGCAGACCATCACCAATATCATCGCGGAGGCGCTGGCCGAGGACAAGTCGGTGCTGTTCGTCTCCGAGAAGATGGCCGCGCTGGAGGTAGTGCGGCGCAACATGGAAAGCGTGGGCCTCGGGCCGGCGTGCCTGGAGCTCCACAGTCACAAAACGCGGCCGGCCGACGTGCTGAAGGATCTGGAGCAGACGCTGTCACTCGGCCGCCCGAAGGTAGGCGAAGCGGAAACGGCAATTAATGTCTTTGAGGACGCCCGCGAGCGGCTGAACGGCTACGCCAACGCCGTCAACACCCCCATCGGCGAGAGCGGCGTGCGGCCGTATGACGCGTACGGGGAGTTGATGCAGCTGGACGAAACGCTCAGCGCTTTTGCGCCGCTACCCGTCATCGACCTGCCCGAAATGGCCACATGGGACCGGGAAACGTTCGAACAACACCGCTTCCTTGTATCGCAGGTCGAGTCGCATCTTGAAACGATGGGCGTGCCCGCAGAACATCCCTTTCGAGGATCAACGAAGAAGCGCTACCTCCCCGCAGAGAAAGCGCGTATCGAGGCGGCTGCACAAAAGGCTTCCGAAACGCTGCAGTCCTATCAGTCGGCCGCAGGCGCGCTTGCGGACCTGCTCCATCTCCCCGCCCCGGATGACCCCGAAGCCGTGAAGATGGTCCGGCGGGTGGCGAAGCTGGTGGCAGAGGCCCCCGAGCTCACGGGCATCAGCGTCAAAGCTGACGAGTGGATCGGCCGGCGAGCCGTTGTAGAGGACCTGCTGAAGACGGGTGGCCGGTATGCCGGGCTTCGAGACAGGTACGAGGACGTTCTCATCCCTGAAGCCTGGGAGCAAGACCTGCTCGATGTCCGGAAGACGCTGGCCGCCTATGGGAATGCCTGGTACCGGTGGCTGATCGGCTCCTGGCGAAACGCAAAAAAGGAGTTGCAGGGGCTCTGCGCGAGCGAGCTTCCAGGAAGCGCGGAAGAGCGACTGGCGCTGGTGGATGCCGTGCTCGAAGCGCAACGTCTGGTAGACGCGCTGAAGGAGCACGAAGCGACAGGGAAAACACTCTTTGGTGATCGCTGGCGAGGAAAGGATTCCGACTGGACGGCGCTGCTTGATGCCGGAAAGCTCCTGCTTGAGGTCCACAAGCAAATTGCTCAGCGGGATCTTCCCGAAGAGACGCTTGACGCGCTACAGGATCCACCGCATCAAAAAGAATTGACAGAGGCGCGGGAGACGCTTGCTGCTGCGATGGCCCGGTATCGACAGGCGACGATTGAGGTGCTGGAGCTGCTTGAGTTGCGGGGAGCGGATCAGGGGACTGACATTGGGGGGACGATGGACCGGGGGACGATGGACGATGGGGAGCGTTCGGAAATGGGGAATGCTGTGGATGTGGATGACACTTTGGCCACAAGCGTGCCGGCCGCCTACGATTCAACATCGCAGCATCCGACGGAACGGTCCTTTGCGGAGCAGGCGGATTTCCTTGCGGCCTGCGCCACAGAGGCGCCGCGCGTGCAGGAGGTCATCACGCTGAATCACCTGACAGAAGATCTGGTAGACGCCGGGCTCGCCCCGGTCCTCCCCATCGCCACCACCTGGCCGCACGCCGGGCAGCATCTCGGCGATCTCTTCCGCCATGCCTATCTGAACGCGCTGCTCGAACGGGCGATGGACGAGCGGCCAGCGCTTGAGGACTTCAGTGGCGGGCAGCACGAGCGGGTGGCCGAGAAGTTCAGGCGCCTCGACCGCAAGCTCCTCACCCACAACCGGCACCGGCTGGCGCTCAGGCATTACGAACAAAAGCCACGTCCCACGGGCGCCGGGCAGGTGGGCGTGCTGCTGCACGAGTGCGGCAAGCAGCGCGCGCACATGCCCCTGCGCCGCCTGCTGCAACGAGCGGGCGAGGCTGTAAAGGCGCTAAAACCTGTTTTTATGATGAGCCCGCTTTCGGTCCCGAAATACCTGCCACCGGGCGGGCTGTCGTTCGACCTCGTCGTGTTCGACGAGGCGAGCCAGGTGCGGCCGGTGGAGGCGTTCGGGTCCATCCTGCGCGGCGATCAGACCGTGGTAGTGGGCGACAGTAAGCAGCTCCCTCCCACCGACTTCTTCTCGGCGATGGGAAGCGGAGAGAACGGCTCCGACTACGAGATGCGCGCAGGTGATCAGGAGAGCGTGCTGGACCTCTTTCGGTCGAAGGGCGCTCCCGAGCGGATGCTGCGTTTCCATTACCGCAGCCGGCACGAGTCGCTCATTGCCGTTTCCAACCGCGAGTTCTACAATGACCGCCTCTTTGTCTTTCCCAGTCCGGAGGCCGAGCGGGACGGCAAGGGGCTCGTCTTCCGGCACCTACCGAATACCGTGTACGAGCGCGGCGGCAGCCGGACCAACCCGGAGGAGGCACGCGCGGTCGCGGAAGCTGTGATGACCCATGCGCGGGAGACGCCAGACCTCTCCCTGGGCGTGGCCACCTTCAGCACGGCGCAGATGGACGCTATTCAGGAGCAACTGGAAACACTGCGCCGTGAGGATCCCTCCTGCGAGAGTTTCTTCGGCGGTCACCCCACCGAGCCCTTCTTCGTCAAAAACCTCGAGACCGTGCAGGGTGATCAGCGCGACGTGATGTTCATCAGCGTCGGGTACGGCCGCGACCAGCACGGACGCGTGGCGATGAACTTCGGCCCGCTAAACCGCGACGGAGGCGAGCGCCGGCTAAACGTGCTCACCACGCGCGCCAAGCTGCGCTGCGAGGTGTTTACGAACCTGCGCGCAGAAGACATCGATCTTAACCGCACAAACGCCCGGGGTGTGGAGGTGCTGAAAACGTATCTGGACTTTGCCGCCACTGGCGAGATGGACCTGCCGGAGGTGACGGGTCGCGGGCCCGACTCGCCTTTTGAGGAAGCCGTGGCTGATGCGCTGAAGGCTAAAGGGTACCGCATCGCCTATCAGGTGGGCGTGGCCGGCTTCTTCATCGACCTGGCCGTGATCGACCCCGAGCAGCCCGGCCGCTACATTCTCGGCATCGAATGCGACGGCGCCAGCTACCACAGCTCTCACATGGCCCGCGTGCGCGACCGGAGCCGGCAGGCCGTGCTGGAGAGCCTCGGGTGGACGATCCACCGCATCTGGAGCACCGACTGGTTTCGCAATCCGCACGAACAGCTTGCCGGGGCCGTGGCCGCGATCGAGCGCGCCCAGCTCGCCACGGAAACGCGTTCCGATGGACGGGATGACGGAGACGCACCGGAGGGCGGAGAGGCACCAGGTGATGGAAAGGCACCGAATGACACAGAGGCCGCACCTCGGCCGGAAGCAGACGCCGAGGCTTCGCAGCACATCGCCGAGCAGAACGTCGATAACGCGCCCGCTGAAGTGATGCCGGCCGGCACAAATGGTAATCCGGGAGGAGCATCCGAAGACGGCGACTCCGTAGGCCGTCAGCCCACGGTGATCGAGCGGGAGGCGCCCGAAGAGCCCGAGCCACCAGTTGACGCTACGCCGTACGAAGCTGCAGAGCTACGGATCAACCTGAGAGGAGGCGACCTGCATGAGGTCCGTCCCCTCTTGATTGCCGGATGGCTTTGCCAGGTTGCGGAACAGGAAGGGCCCGTACACCGCGAGGTGGCCGGGCGGCGCATTCTCGACGCGGCCGGTGTCGGGCGGATGGGCCGGCGCATTAAGCGTGCTTTCCGCGCGGGCGAGCGACGCGCCATACGCGCTGAAACCCTCACCAAAGACGGCGAATTCCTGCTTCACCCGGAGCAGAGCAGCATCCCCATTCGCGACCGTTCGAACGCCGACGAGTACGCCCGCAAGACGGAGCATCTTCCTCCGCACGAAATCCGGCGCGCCGCTCAGGAGATCGCCCAGCAATCGTTCAGTATCAAAAAGGACGAGCTCATCACTGAAACCGCGCGAATACTTGGTTACAGCCGGGTCGGCAGCAAACTGAAACGGACTATCGGTCGCGTCATCGACAAATTGATTGCGGAAGAGGCGCTGCACGAAGAAAACGGTGAGTTGCGGATGGTGGGGTGAGCCAGCTGGGGAAACCGTCATTTGGTGCCGCAGCGACATGTTGGCAGGGTGCGTGCAGGATCGTCTCGCGCATTAGGCGGTGGATTTCCTCGGTACGTCGGTCTCGGGCGTGACGCACCTCCGGGACCGTCCTCGGTCCCAGGCCAACGGTAGTCTACAGTCCAGTCCTCTACTACGGACCGTTTCCAATCAAAGGCCATCAGTTTGCCAAACCTTGAACTCCAGCCGCGACGGTTATCTGCAATCGGCTCTCGTCGCCCGCCTCTCTCGCCCTTCGTCTTCGCTGCGCTGCCGCGCACCTGCGCTCAGGACGACGATTTGGGCCGCGCCCTTCGCTCCTTGCCATAAAAGGGCCCGACCGCGAAAGATCACCACATCGATGCATCAACCGGGATTTCTTCGCCCTGATGGAATGATGGGCAGCATTCATGCATCTAACCTACAGAGCAAATGTTCACCAACGTCTGCGGTAGCGTGCAACGCGTGTTGCACGTCATTTTTCGATAGCTGACAGCTGCTAATGCCGTCTTCGGACTCGACTGTAGGTAGACCCGACGCCGACGGCGGTCCTTCTGATGAAGAACTCATCCGACGTACTCGCCAGGGAAACCGACTCGCGTTCAAGCTGCTCGTTGAGCGCTACGAGGATCGCGTGGCTGCAACGATCATCGGCATGCTCGGTCCGGGAGCAGACGCGGAGGATGCAGGCCAGGAAACTTTCCTTCGGCTGTATGAGCGGCTCGATCAGTTCAGGGGCGAGAGCACCCTGGGCACCTACCTCACGCGCATTGCCATCAACCAGGCGCTGCAGGTACTCCGCAAACGCAAACGCTGGACCCGCCGCTTTTTCAGCCGGGATGAGCATAACGAGGAATTACCACAACCGGTTGCTGATACACGAGACGATGTTGCACGCGAAGAACGGAAGCAGATGACACACCGCGCACTTCAAGATTTGTCGGAGGAGCACCGAAGCGTGGTGGTTCTTCGCCTGCTGCAAGGCTATTCGACGAAAGAAACTGCCGAAATCCTCAATATCCCGGAAGGCACGGTGATGTCACGCCTCTACCGCGCATCAAACCAGCTAAAGAAAAGTCTCGCACCCCTTCTCGAAACAGACACTGCCTAACCCACCAACGGGCGCCCACCATGACAAACTTCTTCTCAGATGAATCCGGTCAGGACCCATCCGTGAGACGTGAACAGCTGCTTCGATATCTGGAGGGGTCACTCTCTTCTCATGAACAGGAACAGCTCTCCGCACAACTTGAAGAGAGCGGTGAGCTGCAAGAGGAGCTTCGCGCCCTTTCGGCCCTTTATCAAACAGTAGGATCAAGCACCGAGAGGGCGTTCGCTCCGGGCTTTTCCCGCAGGGTGATGCAGCGTGTGCCGTCACCCAGTGGCGCAAGGGATAGCACAGGCAACTTCTATGAGGCGCTACATTGGGCCTTTCTTCGCGTAGCCGTCATTGCGGTACTGTTGACGACGGGTATTGGCGCGTATAATGCAGGCACGTACCTCCAAATGGACGCCAGTCAGTCTCTGGTTGAGGCCATCATGGGCCTACCTGAAGTGTCGATGGAATCTGCGCTAACCTACGATTTCCATGATGACACAGGAGAGTAACACGAAGCTGGCATTCAGCCCGAAGCGCACCTGCTTAAACTATTTCGTGCATCTCGCACGCTTCATGACATGACGGATTGGATCACATTCTCGCCGCGGACAAAGTCGATCCTTTTGCTTGTCTGCACTCTATTGCTTGGCGTGCTTCTCGGCGCGGTGCTCAATACGTGGCTGGCTCAGGAACGCTTCGAACGCATACAGGCGTTGCGCTCGGCCCAGGGATTCGAGCGAATGGTGGAACGCAGCGTGGCACCGGTATCGGACGAACAGTCAGAACAGATATCGATTGTGATGGAGGAATGGGGACCGCGCATCGTACAGCAGCGCCGAGAGCACCGGCGTGAGACACGGGCACTCATGGACTCGGTCCGGACAGACCTGCGTCCCATTTTGAGCGACGAGCAAATGGAGCGGCTGGAAGAACGTCTGCGGCCACGCGGGCGATATCGTGGGGAGCAACGGCTCCGGCGGGGACCCGACCGCGAGGAACGTCCGCAATCGAACAACCCGAACCGTTAATGGAATGAGCGCACCGCTTGCGGCATCAAATAGATGTAAAGACCACCCGGGCGTACCGCACAAACTACGATGCGTACAAATTCGCCCTCATCCATGAACACAACCTTCAGTTCGATGAGATATCTCCCTACAGCTTTTTCGTCTTCTATCGGCGTGATCCTGTTGACAGCAACCTTACTTGCTGGCTGCAATGGCACGTCCGAGATTTCTGCCCCAGACGTTCGCGACGACTCGAGCGCCGA
>SLED01000050.1 GCA_007124945.1 Salinibacteraceae bacterium
TGGTTTACGCACGGAAAGCCGTATCCCGGGAAGAGGGGATACGGCGAGGTCGATTTAATACGGCAGCCTCTACGTCATAGCAGCGTGGCGGGTCCGCGATAAACCTGGAAAGTCTCGTAGTGACTGCACGAGATGTTTCACGTGAAACGCCTCGAACCGGCCGATAGGGTGGAGACAGGGCGGTATACCTTGATTTGAGTTGGGCCAGGCAGAGTGGCACCGCGCTATGTTGTACCAGGATGTTTCACGTGAAACATCACGCGCGAACTGCGGCCCACGCTCTGCCAACGTTTCACGTGAAACGTTATGCGCCGGACTCCTACCCACGCGTCTCCTATCCGCGAGCACTCTCGCCCGCGATCGCCTCACGAACAAAGCCATCTGCGGCTTCCAAACGCCGAGACGCCTCCTTGGAATCTACCTCCGCAAGCTCCATGACGAGCGCGGTTTTTACGTGCCCGCTGGCCCTCTCCAACAGGCCTGTAGCGTGATCATACGAGACACCGGTGACGGTCATCACGGTGCGCTTCGATCGCTCCTCCAACTTTCGACTGGTCATCTGAAGGTCCACCATCATGTTCTCGTAGACCTTCCCGAGACGGATCATCGCTACTGTCGTGATCATGTTCAGTACCAGCTTCTGCGCGGTGCCGCTCTTCATGCGCGTCGAGCCCATGATCACCTCCGGGCCAACGATAGGGCAGATGATCACATCCGCATCCACCTTGTCTTTTCCGCGGGGTGAGCAGGTCACGAAGATCGAGGCCGCGCCAACAGTTCGCGCGTGCTCCAGTGCGCCGAGAACGAAAGGAGTACGGCTACTGGCAGCAATGCCGCAGACGACATCCCGCTCGGAGACATGTCGCTGCCTGAGGGCCTCGGCTCCTGACTCTTCAACGTCCTCCACGCCCTCGCGCGAACGAAAAACGGCTTCCGGTCCTCCAGCAATAATACCCTGCACCATCTCCGGAGGCGTGCCGAAGGTGGGCGGACACTCCGACGCATCGACCACACCGAGCCGGCCACTCGTGCCGGCTCCCACGTACAGAAGCCTGCCACCGTTCTTGAACGCATCGACCACAAGCTCCACCGCTACGGCTATGCGAGGAATTTCCCGACGCACGGCAATCGGAACGAGATGATCCTCCGTGTTGATGATCTCCAGTGCTTCCTCAACGGTCGCCGCATCGATTCGGCCAGAAGCAGGATTACGCTGCTCGGTGGCAAGAGCGGCGAGTTGGTCGAAAAGAGATGAGCTCATGTGCTCTTCGTCTGAATAGTACGGCGTCGATGGTAGAGTAGCCCTGCCAAGAGCAGCAGCACGAGAGCTCCGCCCGACCAAAGTGCGATAGTGAGGCGGTCAGGCCGAACGCTTAGCTCCAGGGGGGAGGGGTTGCCGTACAGCACCGGTGCCGCCCAGAAGAACGGACTCTGTAGTCCACCCGGCGAGGCATCCAAAAACGCAAGCTGAGCGCGCTGTAGCGCGACATCTTTCGGAGCGCCGTTGCCGAGCTCTCGGTAGAACAATTCCATCATGTGCGCTGAACTCTGATCCTCCACGAGCCAGAGTGTTGCCAGAGAGCTGCGTACGCCCAACGATCTGAAGCCAAACTGCAGGCTGGCCATACCTTCTCCGGCCAAATGCCGGCCGCGTGCGGTGTCACATCCACTCAGCACAACCAGGTCAACAGGTACAGCGCGCTGACCGAGCTTCGAAAGCGTGAAGTGCCCATCGAACACACCGGATTCGTCCTCTGGGTCAGGGCTCAGCTGGATGGCGTTGCGAAACGGGTTAACTGCGCTCAGATCTACATGTGAAGCAAGATGCACTACCTGCGACCGATCGATGTTGTCGAGGAGAAAACGTTCGGTAGCCTCTTCGTCGATGGCGGTAAGGGAACGGCGGAAGTGGGACTGCAGCGCCTCCAGCTCGCTGCGAACTGCGGGTAACGGTGATCGAACTTCGTCAGGGCGCGTGGACCCGCTTCTAACAGCGAGAAGGGGCGGTGCGGCCTCTTCGAATGTTGTGCGCCCAAGCGCGAGGATATCCAGTTCGGAGCGGTGCGAACGGCGCTCCTCAGGAAGAAGCAACTGCTCGGCTACTTCCACCGAAATGGGATGAGAACGTAGAAGGTAGGGTGCATCGGCATACTGGAACCGGGGAGCCGGCTCCGATAGCAAAAGTCCGAACGGAAGAGCGAACAGATCCCGGTCTGGCACCACAACCAGCCTGTCGTTAGTCTCCAGGAAATCTTCCACAGGAGCGAACAGGAGCTCATAGAGCTCGTGCAGAGAAGACAGGGAGAACGCGGCGGCATTGAGCGTGAGGGCCGTCGAACCCTCCGTCAGGAGCGGAGAGATCTCTTCCGTGAGCCCGGTAATATCCCGGTCTGTCGCTGCGACCTCCTCAACAATAAGCGTATCGCCGGAGACTAAGAATACATACGACATCGGCTCTTGCGATGCACGAGTATAGTCAGCGGGAGATTGCACGAAGTATGAGAGCAACGTCTGGTCTCGAGCCGCGAGGGCCTCTTGTATCTCGTCGATGGAAGGGGTTTGGATCTCTTCATCCAGCGCAAGAATATCTTCCCGCTTGGCAACAAGCTGCGCTTCGCGATTAAGGAGCTCGATCGCCTCTTTCCCTTCTCCTCGCTCAGTGTCCAACCTGTGCCGAACTTCTGTTAACTCGCTCGTCAACTCATCAAAGCGCACGCGCTCCTCAAGCGGAAGCTCATCCAGAATGCGTGTTTGCAGCCGGACATCGCGCAAGTAGCGGGCACGCGACTGGCCGATAATATCGAAGGCTTTCTCCTCTTCACCCATCAATAAATACGTGGAGGCGAGGAGGCGGTACGAGTTATTCCATTCGGTGCGGAGGGTTGACCACTCGGTGGCGCGGAAGTCCCTCCGTTCGTTTTCGGATGCCTCGATACCGGTCTCGAAGTGTGGTACAGCGCTTTCATAGTTACCCTGTAGTAGGTGTGCCAGCCCAGTTGACCTGGCGATCTCGCGAATTGTTCGGTAGTCGTTTGGTTCTACTGCTTCGGTTGCCCGCTCAAGCAACGACAGAGCCTCGTCCGGTACGTCCATGTCCAACATGAGGCGGGCCTTTTCGGTTTTAATTACCGCATGCTGGCGTCGCTGGGCATGCTCCTCGGAGGCCTCCAGTGCCATTCTGAGATAACGCGCTGATTCGTCAAAGTCACCCAGCAAGCGCCCTGCCTGCCCAAGCCGAA
>SLED01000188.1 GCA_007124945.1 Salinibacteraceae bacterium
GATGTGGTCGTCACGCTGGGGGCCGGTGACGTGTGGCGAAGCGGAAGGGCCTTTCACGATCTTCTAAAGACACAGTCGCTAACCTGATAATACCCGGTCTTCTGGCCGGCCAACACGCATGCAATCATTCATACGACATACGCTGCTGCCCGCGGTGATCGTGCTCCTGCTGATGGCAGGGGCAGGGTACGGTGCGTGGCAATGGGTGCTCTCGCAGCCCGTCTCGGAGGTAGAAGTGCTGGGGGCGAAGCATGCGGAGGTGGACAGCCTCCGGGCGCTTGCACGGGTGGATACGTCCGCCACGCTGCGTGAGAGTGCTCCGCGTATTCTGGAGGGGCGTGTGGTGCGCCATCCGTGGGTGCGGGAGGCATCGGTTACGCGTTGGCCCACCGGCAACGTGGTGATTCGGGTGCGCGAGCGCACGCCGGTGGCGCTTGCCCTTGACACACGCGGGGTGCCGGATTACTACCTCGACAGACGAGGATTCCAGATGCCGCTAACGCCGGATGGCGTTTACGACGTACCCCTATTGCAGGGCTTCGACGGGCCGCGCCATCCGACGCGCCCTGCCGAGGATGAGGTGCTGCGAGGCCTACTGCAAACTATTGCCGAAGCCTCGGGAAACATTGATGCACTCGTTTCGGGCTTTGAGCAGGATGCGTCGGGCGATGTAATCGTGCATACTGCGCCCGTGGATAATCGAGGCTCACTGGCTGCTACACTCGGCCGGGAGGCGTTCCCGGAGCGGCTCTCTCGCCTCCACGCCTTCATCGACCAGGCCGTACGGCAACAACCGGACGTCCGCTTCGACAGCATCGACCTCCGTTTTGACGATCAGATCGTCGCACGACAAGAACGAAAAACACAACCTTAAATGAACGGCGCAGCCGTTCGACCGCTCAGTATTTAGCCGATCAACGCATGATGAACGAACGAATAGTAGTAGGCATGGACATTGGCACCACGAAGGTGTGTGCCGTTGTGGCCAGCGTCGACGCCATGGAGCGCATTAACATCCTTGGGGTGGGCGTGGCCGAGTCCGAAGGTCTCAACCGGGGGGTCGTAGTGAACATCGACCGCACGGTAGAGGCGCTGCAGCAGGCCATCCGCGAGGCTGAGCGTGCCGCCGGTGTGGTGGTACGCAGCGTGATTGTAGGCATCGCGGGCGACCACGTGCAGAGCTTCCAGAGTCGCGGCGTGGTCACCATCTCGAATCGCGATGGAGAGATCAGCCAGCGGGATGTGCAACGCCTGCTGGAGGACACCACCCACGTGGCGATGCCGGCCGATCGAGAAATCCTCCACGTCATTCCCCAGGAGTTCATTGTGGATGGCCAGGATGGTGTAGCCGACCCCGTCGGCATGAGTGGGGTGCGCCTGGAGGCTAACGTCCATATCATCACGGGACTCGTTACAGCCGCGAAGAATATCTACCGGTGCATCGAGAAGGCCGGCTATGAGGTCGCAGACATTGTGCTGGAGCCGCTTGCCTCGTCCTTCTCCGTGCTTCACCCCGACGAGAAGGAGGTAGGGGTTGCCCTCATCGACATCGGTGGCGGCACCACCGACATCGCCGTCTTTGAGGACAACACGATCCGCCACACGGCGGTCATTGCCGTGGCCGGAAGTAAGGTCACCGACGATATACGCAAGGGCCTCGGCATGATGCGCGATCAGGCAGAGCGGCTGAAATGCCGTTTCGGCACCGCGCTGGCCGATCTGGTGGAGGAGGATACCGAGGTGGGTATCCCGGGCATTGGCGGCCGGCCCGAGAAAACCATCAGCAAGGGAACGCTCGCGCAAATCATCCAGCCACGGATGGAGGAGATCCTCGAGATCGCAGGCATCGAGATAAAGCGCAGCGGTTACGCACGTCACCTCGCCGCAGGGGCCGTGCTAACGGGAGGCGGCTCCCTCATCCCCGGCACTGCTGAACTTGCCGCCGAGGTGTTGGGCATCGAAGCCCGTACCGGACATCCTACCGGGCTGGCAGGTGGCCTCGTAGAGGAGGTAAGCGACCCGAAGTTCTCCACGGCCGTCGGCCTCGTGCTCTACGGACTGCGGCCGGAGGCAGAGGGTGGAAATGCTGCCTTTAGCGAAGAGGTTGCTCGCCAGGCGCGAGATCCGGAGTCCGGCGAATCGCTCGTTGGAAAGATTGCAAACCGCATGAAGGCCTGGTTCGACGAACTATGACACCGGGCTTAAGCAAACCCACCACTGCATCATCGCTCACTATCTCACTCACCGATAGCACTATTCACTTAACTACCCGGACCTGCTCAGTTCGGGATACGCACTAACTGATCATACTTTTGCTTGGAGGGACCTATGACCGAATCATTCAGCAATCACTTTTCATTCGACGGAGAGGCCTTGGAAGAGGCTAAAATCTGCGTCGTCGGTGTTGGAGGCGGTGGAGGCAATGCCGTCAACAACATGATCGCGAAAGGTATTCAGGGCGTCGAATTTGTCGCCATCAATACCGATTCGCAGGCACTAAACCAGAATAAGGCGCCCACGCGTGTGCAGGCGGGATCCAACCTCACCAAGGGGCTCGGTGCCGGCGCGCGCCCGGGAATTGGCGCGGAGGCTACCGAAGAGAGTCGCTCCGACATTGAGGATGCGCTGCGCGGCTTTGATATGGTGTTCATTACCGCTGGAATGGGTGGGGGCACCGGCACAGGAGGCGCGCCGGTAGTGGCCTCTATCGCGCGCAAGCTTGACATTCTCACGGTGGCCATCGTCACGCGCCCGTTCGATTGTGAGGGGCGCCGGCGAAATAAAACGGCGACCGAAGGCATCAGCCTGCTCAAAGAGCACGTCGATACGCTTATCGTCATCCCGAACGAGCGCTTGCTCGACATCGCGGAGGAGGATACGAGTCTCATCGAGGCCTTCGAAATAGCCGATGAGGTGCTCTACAACGCGACGCGCGGTATTAGTGACCTGATCACCGTGCACGGCCTGATCAACCTCGACTTCGCCGACGTGCAGACCACAATGGAAGACGGGGGCACAGCACTCATGGGTGCGGCTTCGGCTGAGGGAGAGAACCGCGCCGAGCAGGCAGCAATCGAGGCGATCTCAAGTCCGCTGCTCGACGGCCTATCTATCACTGGAGCCCGGAACGTGCTCGTCAACATCACAGCCGGCCGCTCACTGGGCATCCGCGAGGCAACGGCAGCGACCAGCATCATACAACGCGAGGCTGGCGACGACGTCGAGGTCATCTTCGGAAC
>SLED01000390.1 GCA_007124945.1 Salinibacteraceae bacterium
CCTCAAGGTAGCCGCGATCATCCAGAAAGCGCTGGATAGTACGGATGATTTGCGTGCGCTTCTTGAAGACATCCTTGACTTCCGGATTTACCGTCAGATCTACATACCGCTGCCGGTACCGGAATTCCTTGTCGGTGACTTCGTTGTAGACCTCCCCTTCCTTTTCTTTGACGACGGGTAGAGGCCGGAGCGCCTTACTGAGTACCTTCAGACCGTCGGCCTTCACCGTCACCTCACCCATACGGGTGCGGAAGACCTCGCCAGTAATACCGACGATGTCGCCGATATCCAGCATTTTCTTGAACACCTTGTTGTAGAAATCCCGGCCTTCGGCAATGTCGTCGCGCCGAATGTAGACTTGGACGGTACCAGTGCTATCCTGCAGATCGAAAAATGACGCCTTGCCCATGACTCGGCGGCTCATAATGCGACCTGCCACAGAGACCCGGATGGGCTCGGTGCCCTCTTGCTCAGGATCGTGCTTCTCGTCCTCGTAGGTGTCGAGGATGTCGGCGGCGTGAGCATCGACCTCCCATTCATACGGATACGGGTTGACGCCGAATTCTTCGAGCTCCTGGCGGGCGTCGCGGCGGATTTGCTCCTGTTCGGTGAGCTGGCGAGACATGCAGACGAATGCGTGGGGTGAAACAACAAGCGAGAATGCGCCGCGGGCTGCAAATATCCGAAACAAAAAAAGCGCAGCCGGCAAGCTACGCAATTCTACGGCGCATCTGTACAATGCAGGCCCCCGCTCGGGGGTTTCGATACCCGAATGGCGCAGTGTCGCTGTCGGATTTCAGTCCGCGAGGGTGTAGCTATCTGTGGATGGATTACGCCGTCGCGTGGCGAGAAAGACGGTACCTACACAGCCAATTGGATGACGGTCACTTCTCCCGATTTACGTATTGTTTAACAACGAGCAACAGCCCAGCGGAGCCGTGTACCGACCAATCGTACAACGCCCAATACCTATCGTGACCATGCTGTCCATGGTCCTTGCCCTCGTACTCTGCGCTGATGCCCGAGTGCAAACGGATACGAACCATTTGTTACAGGTGGATGCCTCGCTGCTTCAGGAAGGCGATCTGATTTTCAGACGAGGGCAGGGTGTGACAAGCCGTGCCGTGCTGATTTACGACCGCGGGGCAGGATTTTCCCACGTGGGCATGGTTGTTCACGTTGATGATAATCCGAAGATCATCCACATTACGCCTGGTGAGTCGCTGGGTGGAAACGACGTGGTGCGGCGTGAAACGCTCAGCGAATTTCTGACCGTCGCCAGCCCGACGGCCGTCACGGTTCGACGCGCGTCCGACAACGCGATCGGGCGAGAGGCCGCCCGCTTTGCAACGCGCTACTACGAAGAGGCTGTACCGTTCGATGCCGGCTTCAGCCTCTCCGACTCAACACGCATGTACTGCACCGAACTCGTCTGGCGTGCCTATCTGGCTGCCGGCGCTGACCTCATCGATGGGCACTTCAACCAGGTTCGCTTCCTTCACCTGCAGGGCAAGACCATTCTGCCAAGCACGCTGCTTCAGAGCAAGCACTTGCGGGAGGTATTCACCATCTCACACTAAGCCCCCGATAATTATGACACGCCTCACCCTACCACTCGCGGTCGTATTTCTTTTAACGTTCCAAGCCGGCTGCGGCGGCTCGGTAGATCAGGACAGCCCGGGCTACGCCGCCACTGAGTTTTATCAGAAACTCGCCAACGGCGGTATCGAGGAGGCATCCGAATACATCGCCGGCGATGTGGTCGCTATGGTAGGCCGTGACAAGCTGAACATGATGCTCCGCGATTACTATCGGGATATTCGGGAAAGCGGTGGGCTTGAGTCGATCGAGGTCCTGAACCAGGAGATCACCGGCGACCTGGCGACGGTCAGCCTGCGCTCAACCTACGGCAATGGTGAATCTACTGAGGAGATCGTAGAGATGACCCGGATCGGCGATGAATGGAAGCTATTAATGGACATGGAGGACAAGTAATGCTCAGTCCATCCGTGCGCGCAGCTTGTCCACAAACTGACCGACGTGCGCGCCGTCAACCAGGGCGTGGTGTACATGCACCGACACGGGCATGTGGAGCGCGCCGTCTGCCTCGTGAAGTTTTCCGAAAGCGATCTTGGGGACGCTGTCATCGAATGTGAAGTGCCGGGCGTGCGACATCGACGTGAAGTTCAGCCAGGGTAAGGTTGTAAAGTGGATCACGTTCTCGCTTGAGCTGGCCGGCTCCAGCCCAGAGGCTTGCCGAACGCGTTCCACTTCGATTTGCGCGGCAGATTGGAAGGTTGCGAAGTCTCTATGGTACGTGATGTACGAGAAGCCGAAAGTGCCGTCGGGTCTGTTGATGGTCGGCGACGCGTCCACCGTCTCGTACAGAAACACCCGCCCGTCCTGAATACGATATCGAAAGGCCTCCACGTCGTTGACGGCCAAGAGCGTAGCGTGGAGGTAGTACAGAAAAAACGAATGGCCTTCTCGCTTACATAGGTCGTATGCCTTCTGACATCGAACCTTGACCGTGACGCCGAAAAACGGCTCATCAAAACCACTGTAAAACCGGAAGTGATCGCGGCGCTTCCAGTTTTCTATGTTGATCTCGCGTTTCATTTGGATAGGGGCGATTGGAGGATACACAGAGCTAATCTTCACCGCGCCATTGGGTTCGATTGGTCCGCAACGGAAGCGATCCTCCGCATGCGCGCTGCAGAAAGGCCACCACTCGGAATCAGCTCCTCGCCAAAGCTGAAGCCTCCAGCCAAACGCTACCTTCCCGCCATCCGATACGGGCGAAGCATCCGCCATCCGATACGGGCGAAGCATCCGCCAGTACCTCACCCAAGATAAATTAGGCTACCAAGCAGCCGTATTCTACCACCCTGCCCATGCATCGGATGCTTCGCCCCATAACCAAGCCGAGATTTGCCGATTCTGCATATGCATCGGATGCTTCGCCCCAAGACGATCCTATCATTCGAACCGAGCCACTACATCGGATGCTTCGCCCCAAAACCAAGCCGAGATTTCCCGATTCTGCATATGCATCGGATGCTTCGCCCCAGAGCGTTCCATGATCTAATTCGGCTATTCATCGGAGGCTTCGCCCCCAAACGAGCTTCAATTCGACGGCAAGCCACACCATCGGAGGCTTCGCCCCAGCGCCAAGCCAAATTCCTTCCTTCTTGCCATTCCGAGACATGCTCCTCCGGAAACCCTCCGCGGCGCTCTACCCCTATCCCCCTCGCTCCAGCACCTGAACCCGCACCGGCACGATCCCTTCTTCTATCATACGGAGTTCGCGAGCGGCGGCCCGGGAGAGATCAATGATCCGTCCACGCACAATTGGCCCACGATCGTTGATACGCACCTTCACACTCCGACCATTCTCTTCGTTGATGACGCGGACCATCGTACCAAAAGGTAGACTCCGATGCGCAGCCGTCATGGCCTCCTCGTCGTATCGCTCACCGCTGGCTGTGCGCTGCCCATCGAATCGAGAGGCGTAAAACGATGCGATACCTTCCTCCTCGTCGAGCACCGTTGATGATCCGGTAGAGGCACAGCCGAGAAGCACGATAGCGATCAGAATACAGGCACACAGCAGATGCTGAAGGATAACCAACCGTGCCGGTGTGGAAGCGATCTTCATTCAGTCACCCGCCGGTAACTCACAAAACGAAATCCGTCGTGGGCCTCCACTTTGTCGACTGTAAACTCCGTGCCGACCAGGTGCTCGTACTCGGGAAAGAACGTGTCGCCCTGATGGCTACCCTCTACCAGTGTTAACTCCATACGATGGGCCAGCGGCAAAAACTGCTGATAGAGCTTTTGGCCTCCCCCGATAAACAATTGATTCGCATCAGAGGCTGCCTTAACCGCCTCCTCCAGCGAATCGAATGCCTCAACACCTTCCATGCCGTCAAACCGTTCCGGTTGGGAGGTGAGGACAAGATTACGGCGATCCGGCAAGGGTCCACCGAACTGCTGAACGATCGACTCGAACGTACGCCGCCCCATCAACAGGGGATACCCGGTAGTTAGTCGTTTAAACCGCTTTAGATCGGAGGGGATGTGCCAGGGGAGGTCTTTGTCCTTACCAATGACGCGATTCTCCTCAGCAACGGCAGCGATGATGATGATCTCGGGACGGGGCACGGCGCGACCTGGTCGATTTTTGGAATTCATCTGCTCAACGGACACACGCCTGTCAGGTGCCCGGCCCCGTCCATTTCACGGGTAGCTGGCATCTGATCCTCCAGACGCTTATTCTTCGTTCGTTCATGTAAGCGCTTTCCATCATCCCCTTCCTATGCCCGAGTTTCAGCTTCATACGATCGACCTCGTCGTCATCGCTGTATACGGGGTCGGTATCGTGGCACTGGGACTCTACTTCGCGCGCAACCAGAAAACATCAGAAGACTACTTCCTGGCGGGGCGCTCGCTTACGTGGTGGCTGATCGGCTTTTCGCTGCTGGCCTCCAACATCTCCAGCGCAAGTCTGGTGGGGATGGCCGGAGAGGCCTATGGCACGGGCATCGCGGTCTTTAACTACGAGTGGATGGCAGCGGTGGTACTGATCATCTTTGTGATCTTCTTTCTACCGTTCTATCTCCGCTCCCGCATCTTCACGATGCCCGAGTTTCTGGAGCGACGATTCGATGTCCGCTCTCGGTATTACTTCTCGGGCGTCACCATCCTCGGAAACATCCTGATTGACACGGCAGGTGCACTATACGCTGGAGCGCTTGTCATACAGATCATCTTTCCCGAGATCCCGATGTGGCAGTCGATTGTCGTGCTTGCGGTACTGGCCGGGCTCTACACCGTCGCCGGAGGGCTTGCGGCGGTCGTCTACACGGATGCTATCCAGGCCGTACTGTTGCTGCTCGGCAGTGTCGCGATTGCATGGCTCGCCTTCCAGGAGGTAGGATCGTGGGATGCTGTTACCGCCACCGTACCCGAGGATATGCTCAGCATTATCCGCCCGATCGGCGACCCGGTACTTCCGTGGCCCGGGCTGATAACGGGCGTATTCCTGCTGGGCTTCTATTTCTGGACCACGAACCAGTTTATGGTACAGCGCGTGCTGGGGGCGAAGGATCTGGAGAACGGCCGCTGGGGGGCGCTCTTCGCCGGAGCCCTGAAGCTGCCGGCTATCTTCATCATGGTGCTGCCCGGCACCTTTGCACTGGTGCTCTACCCCAACCTCACCAATCCGGATCTCGCCTACCCGACACTGCTCTTCGACATGATGCCCATCGGCATCCGTGGACTGCTGATTGCAGCGCTCATTGCGGCGATCATGTCGAGCGTGGACTCCACGCTGAACTCGGCCTCCACGCTCGTCACGATGGACTTCGTGAAGAAACTCATCCCCGACCCGACGCCCCGCCAACTGGTCGTAAGCGGGCGGATCACCACCTTCGTCTTCATGATCTTCGCGGCCGCGTGGGCCCCGATGATTCTCAACTTCCCGTCGCTGTGGCAATACCTGCAGTCGGTGCTGGCCTACCTGAGCCCGCCGATTGTGGCCTGCTTCGTGATGGGCGTTTTCTGGACGAGGGCGAACCGGCATAGCGCTTTCGCGGCGCTCATCATCGGGCATGTCGTAGCCTTCAGTATGTTAATTACGGGGCCGGTGATGGGGCTCTATCAGATTCACTTCCTCTACGTGCCGCCGATCCTGCTCGTGCTCTGCATGGCCATCATCTACTTCTGGAGCAAGGCCGGTGAGGAACCGAAGCCGGAAAATATCGAGGGCTACACCTGGTCGATCGATCACTATCGCACAGAGACGGAGCTCCTTAAAGATGTAGTCTGGTACAAGAACTTCCGCATCCAGTCAGTCATCCTACTGGTCGCGACAGCCGTTCTTATCTGGATGTTCTGGTAGAAATCTCTTCAATCGCTCGAACCCTCTTCCCGCTTGCCTGACGCCCGACGACAGACCGCAACAGAACTCCTGCTATCGGCCACCACCGAACACGGAATTCTGGCGAGTACCATCGACCGGGCCAACTACCGCCGTATTTGGGCGCGAGACGGTATTGTGTGCGGGCTGGCGGGGCTTCTGACAGATGAGAGTGCCCTGGCGGATGGGCTTCGCGCTACACTCAGCACACTTGCTGACGAGCAAGGTCCGGATGGCCAAATTCCTTCCAATGTATCGCCCAACCGTGCGTCAGTTAGTTTCGGAGGACTGGCCGGGCGCGTGGATCCATCTGCGTGGTTCGTGATCGGCTGCTGTGCCTACAGCGAGCATACCGGAAAACGGGGATTTGCAGAGCGACATCGGGCGTCGATGGAGCGGGCGCTACAGGTGCTGACAACGTGGGAGTTCAACCGGCGCGGGCTGGTGTACGTGCCGCAGGGTGGAGACTGGGCGGACGAATATGTGCTACACGGCTATGTGCTGTACGTGCAACTCGTGCGGCTCTGGGCGCTCCGTGCGTTCGCGGCTACGTTCGATCTGCCGGAAATGAGCACCCGGGCAAATAGCCTGACCGAGCAGATCTGTCAGGCGTTCTGGCCCTCACCCGCGGAAGATCCTGAAGCGATGTATCATCCGCAGGCCTACCGGCAGTTTCTCGAAGAAAAGGGCGAGGCATCCTTCTTCCTCGCGTCGCTGGCGCCCGGAGGGTACAGCAGCCGGTTCGATGCATGGAGTAACGCTCTCGCGGTGTTGCTCGAACTGCCAACACGTGGACAACAGGAAACGGTGATAACACACGGTCAGAAAATTGCGTCGGAACTGCCGTATGACCTGCTGCCGGCGTTCTGGCCTCCCATACGCAGCGGTGAGCCCGGCTGGGACGCACTGTCCACAGCCTGGCGCGACCGCTTTAGCAACACGGCCGGTCATTACCACAATGGCGGGCTCTGGCCGGTTGTAAACGGCTGGTGGGGAGCGGCCCTGGCCCGAAGTGGCCGGAAAGATCAGGCCAGCAGATTGCTTCGCTCCCTCCGGATCGTCAACCAGCAGGGTGATTTCCCGGAATACCTTGACGCGACCGAAGGCGCGCCCCACGGCACCTGTCCGTGCACATGGAGCGCTGCCGGTGAAGTCCTGCTTGAAGCCGCACTCGATGGCCGCTCTCTGCCCTTCCTGACTGCCCCATAGCCATGCCGCAAGCGATCGATGTGCTGTCTGTGGGAGAGCTTCTCGTCGACCTCATCGGCGAGTCGCCGGCCGATTCGCTGGCGGATACAAACTCGTTTCGAAAATACCCCGGAGGCAGCGCAGCCAACCTGGTGAGCAATATCGCCCGGCTCGGCGGTAACGCAGCCCTTGTTGCTTCGGTAGGGGATGACCATCTCGGGTCCTGGCTGGTGGAGCACGTAGCGGCCACGGGCGCGAACGTTCAACACATCAGCCCCGTCGACGCCCCCACCACGGCCGTCCTGGTAGCGCGCACCACCGGCACGCCCGACTTTACCGTGTATCGAGGAGCCGATGCGCTGCTTCAGGCCAAGCACGTACCCGAACGTCTCCTCCGCAGAGCGCGCATTTTCCACACCACCTGTTTTGCTCTGAGCCGTGATCCGGCCCGCTCCACGATTCTCGAACTGGCAGGCATCGCCGCCTCTCGTGGCGCGCAGCTCAGCATCGACGCCAACTATGCACCCGCCATCGGACCGGACCCGGCTGCCACGCAGATCGTGATGCGCCGTTACTGCCGGCACGCGCCCCTCGTGAAGCTAAGCGCCGACGATGTAGACCGGCTGTTCGGAGAGTACACCCCACCCACCAACGCCATTTCCGCATTCCACGAGTGGGGGGCATCGCTCGTGTGTGTTACGCTGGGTGCGGATGGCGCACTAATCTCCTGGGAACGTGGCGAACACACCACCCGCGTACCGGCGGCGCCGGTAACCCTCCGAGGCGAAGCTACCGGTGCAGGCGATGCCTTCTGGGCGGGCTTCCTCACGGCCTACCTTCAGGACCTTCCACCGATCGACTGCGCGCAAGCGGGAAGCCGCATGGCCGCGCTCAAACTCTCTACCGATGGACCTTTGCCCTCCTCCATCGACCCTGCTATTTTACGCAAGCCGTTCGCATAACCCCGACCTGCCACCATGCTGGATCTCGCCATTATACTCGCCTTCATCGCCTACGCGATTGGCTCCGGGTTCTGGAACCGCAAGAAGGCATCGAAAGGTCTCGGCGAGTACTTTCTGGCGGGTAAGACGATCTCGGGTTGGCGCGCGGGCTTCAGCATGGCCGCCACGCAGTTTGCCGCCGACACTCCGCTGCTGGTTGTAGGCCTGATTGCCACCGGCGGCATTTTTCTCATCTGGCGGCTGTGGATCTACGGACTTGCGTTCCTGCTGATGGCGTTTGTGTTCGCCGTGCTATGGCGACGCGCGGGCGTCCTCACCGATGCCGAACTCACCGAGATCCGCTACAGCGGGCGCGGCGTACTGGAGCTGCGCGTGCTGAAGGCTATCTATTACGGCACCATCATCAACTGCGTGGTGATGGCGATGGTGCTCGTAGCGGCCGTGCGCATCGCCGAGGTGTTCCTGCTGTGGCATGTGTGGTTGCCCCCCGGGCTCTTCGACCCCGTGGTGGCGCTGGTCTCGGCTACGGGTCTATCTTTTGGCGACCCTATCACCGATATCCCGCACGACGTAGCCACCGCCACCAACCTCATCAGTATCCTGCTGATACTGGTGTTCACGGCGCTCTATTCTACCACCGGCGGCCTTCGAAGCGTGATCTCCACCGACGTCGCGCAATTCGCGCTGGCCATGATCGGCACCTTCGCCTACGGATGGATCATCGTGCGGGAAGCAGGCGGCCTCGGCGGCATCACCGACCGCGTGGTAGAGCTTTACGGTGCGGAGCTGGCCACCGAGCTGCTATCCTTCAGCCCACCCGACTCAGCCCCGGAGGTGCTGCTGCCCTTCCTCACCATCATTGGGTTGCAGTGGTTCTTCCAGATGAACTCGGATGGCACCGGCTACCTCGCGCAGCGCTCCATGGCCTGCCGCACAGACCGCGACGCGCGAATTGCCGGGGTGGTGTTCGCCTGGGCGCAGATCCTCTTCCGCAGCCTCATCTGGCTGGTGATCGGCGTAGGGCTGCTCATCATCTACCCGTTTGAGGCCGCGGAGATGGGCACCGCCGGGTTCGAGGCTGGCCGGGAGGTGCTCTTCGTACAGGGGGTAAATGACCTGCTGCCGACCGGCATCCTCGGGATGATGCTCGTGGGACTACTGGCCGCGCTGGCCTCCACGCTCGACACCCACCTCAACTGGGGCGCATCCTACTGGAGCAACGACGTCTACAGCCGTCTCGTGTGCCAAGAATGGCAGGGCCGCGAAGCCGGAAGCCGCGAGCTGGTGGTGGTAGCCCGACTTTCCAATATCCTTATTCTGGTGATCGCCCTAGTGATTATGGCCAACCTGGGCTCCATTCAGGCGGCGTGGCAGATATCGCTGTTGTTTGGCGCCGGGATGGGCTCGGTGCTGGTGCTGCGCTGGCTGTGGGAGCGGATCAACCTGTATTCCGAACTCGCGGCCATTGTGGTGAGCATCATAGTGGCGCCCATCCTGCTCTATTCCACCGACGCTGAGTGGATTCGCCTGAGCGTGATGTCTGCGGCCTCCACCGCTGCAGCTGTCGGCGTTACGTTCATCACGCCGAAGACGGATCAGTCGGTGCTCGTCTCCTTCTACGAGCGCGTGAAGCCGCTGGGCGCCTGGGGCACCACCGCGCGGGCGGCCGGACACAAAGCCGGGGCGCCTGCCCGAGCTCTCTGGATCCGCCTCCGGGCCGCGGGCCTGACGGGCCTCTCCCTCTTCCTCCTGCTCGTGGGCATCGGCCGCTGGATGATCCCCGCGCCGGGTATTTCGGGCTTCTGGACCTTCGTGATGATCGCCGCCGGCCTCGCTCTCATTCCGCTCTGGTGGCGGGAGGCGTTTGTGGTGGAGGACCTCGGCGTGGAGCGTGCCGCTGAGAAGCCGGCTCCGGAAGAGGCGACGTCGGAGCGGGAGGAGATGTAGGGCCGGCTATCAAGCACCGCTGGTCTCTCGTGTCGACCGTCCCGGTATCAAGTGGCGGCTACTTATCGCCCAATGGTCGCGTTCGCCGCGTACGGTGTTACCCAGTTGCTCTATTCGAGGACACGTCGGTGCCACTCCGATACCGCTTATGGATCCTCGATCAAGTCGAGGATGACTCTCGGAAATGGAGTAGATTACGTCGGCCGTGTGCCTTTCGGAGACGACGTTACCAATCCGCTCGTACCCATCCCTCTCCCCGTGACCAACTTCCCCACTCGCTACGCACACCCGTGGACCCTAAGCGTCCGGAATTGGGGCGCAGGCTTAGGCAAATATGCTGCAACAAAACTCCCGCAGAATAAGTAGCCCGGGATTGATCATGCCGTCGACCGTCGGTAGTGGGAAGGAGAAACGCGCAGTAGAGATCGGCTACGGTACGGCTGTGCGGCCGGAGGGCCGAGCATTTGTTTTTGTACATCAATAAGATCGCTCATCGGATATGGCCTCGCGCGAGTTCTCAGAGGAAGAAATTCAGCACCTGTTTGAGCGCGCCGCAGCGCTTCAGGCCGACGCCTCTGATGGTGGAGGAAATCGTCCCACGCTATCGCAGGCCGAACTGGAGCAGATTGCAGAATCAGCAGGCATTGCACCTGAGTTTGTTCAGCGAGCGATTACCGAATACGAGCAGCCGTCCGTAGAACCGGAGCAAAGCCGATCGGCCACCCATATTTTTGTAGAGCACCGGGCCGAGGCTTCACTCACAAACGAGGCGTGGGACACGATCGTGTCGCAGCTACAGCTTCGCTATGATTCTAACCTTGGGGACCTCTTCGGCCTCAACATGACGCAATCCGACGACACCGGATACGGTAAGAGCTCGGTTGAGCGCATTGGCAACACGCGTCAGTGGTCGCATGTGAGCCTTGCAGGCGTTGAAACGCGGCTCTCTGCAACACCCGAGGGTCGAACTACCAGGCTTTCACTTTCGCAGCGCGTGGGGCTCGGCAGTGAGTGGACCGACGCGGTGTCCATCGGTATTATCGTGACCCTGGTGGCCGGGCTATTTCTGCGCGGTATCGATGATCCGCCAGCCACCTTTGGGATAGCCGCCCTGCTTTTCGTTGCAGCCACTGCGATAACGTACAAACTCGACGTACTTTGGCGCGAATTAAAGCACCGGGAGCTGGCAGACCTGTCGAAGCGAATCAGCGACATCTTGGAGTCCTCGCAGAGCCCGGGTGAGCACGAAAGCACCGGCGCGTTATCGGATTTCGAGCGGAGCAATTCGGTTGAGACAAACGCGGAGCCTCTTCTGGATCAGGTGGAGAACCAAGAGGCGAAAGAAGAGCGCGCGACACGCTCGCGGGGCGACCGTTCTCGGGAGTGATCTTGCGGCTGACTTGTGCCGCGACGCGTCTGGTTGCTTGCAGGTTGTGACAGGGTGGCGTATTCTGAAAACGGTGAAAAGTGAATAGCGCAAAGCGCCGGTTCCGGTTTACCGGATGGTGGAGCTATTCGTCTCTTGGTTAGACGGTATTGCGTTAGAGCCTTGAGTAGGCGAGGTTTTACGTCGCAATAGGAGCTGATTTTCAGATGTTGTGCGCAGAGTAACGGGTTATGACGCTTTATCTTGCGAAGAGGTACTTCATCAACGTGCTGGTAATCACCACAGTGATGGTGATCCTGCCCATAGCGTACGCTGAATCGATCACCGAGGCGATAGCTGATTCATTGCCGTTCGCGCTCTTCTGGGGCGGCCTTTTCGCTGCGGTCTATACGTACTGGGACTTCCACCGAAATAATCTCTGGGTACTGTACGACAACCTGAGGCTACCGCGGATACCCCTCCTTATATCGTTGGTTGTTGCCGTGCAGCTCTTGAATCGGCGCTGACGCGCCGACTTGCGCAAGCGGTCTCCGTCGATGATCGTAAGGCCACTCGCGGCCCGAATTTGGCCTGCGGCTACCCGTAGGAGGGTCGTCTTGCCACTTCCATTACGACCGAAAA
>SLED01000241.1 GCA_007124945.1 Salinibacteraceae bacterium
AAAGTAATGAAGCAAGTATTGATCAAGTTGGTAATAATGCTGAAGCCTCAATCAACCAGGCCGGCGAACTGAATGATGCGTCGATTGATCAGCTTGATGCCAACAGTAATTACACCGCGTCGGTCCTTCAACAGGGAGATGAAAACGAGGCCAGCATTTTTCAGGATGGAGGCAACCAAAAGCGTTCAGTAATTGAGCAGCTTGGCGACGGGAATGATGCCTCGGTAACCGTCGTGGGCGGTGGCCCTATCGATCTGCCTGATGCTTCCGACATTTACCAAACTGGAAACGATAACGCTGCTACTATCAGTATGGATCTGATTACGAATGGCAGTAGCACAATCGTCCAGACCGGAAACGATAACGAAGCCTTCGTAACACTTGATTCAGGCATTGGAGATGTTACTCAAATCGGGAATGAGAACTTCGCAGAGATTAATTCTCCCTTTTTCTCTTCTGGTAGCCAAGGGTTTGTGACCCAGGAAGGTAACTTTAACGAGGGTACCATTATCCAAGGCACAACCAATAATGTGGCGACCCTCAATCAAACTGGCGACAGCAACACCGCCACCATCTCGCAGAGCCAGTAAATAGCTGTACGCGATGATTCGATCCGTCCTGTTGCCGGGCGTTGTCTGGCAGCAGGGCGGCTTTTGTTTATGCCTGCGCCGGTGGAGCTCGAGATGTTTTTTGAAACCGACCGGCAACGTGTTCAAGCCAGATGACAGAAGAGGCCGGGTAGAGAAATGGAGTAATCCAACTTCGACGGGCAACGCTTCAGAGTACACTGAACGCCTGGTGCGGCTCGGTTGAAGGTTTTCAAGTGGTTACTCTCAATGATCTGACCGTAGGAATCGATAGACCTAATCCAAAAACTTAAGAACGCGCTCCCACAGGCTGAGGCCGATGGATGGGAGCTTTGGTAGAATAACTCGCGACATCACGGGACAGGCCTCGACTGAGGCGCCGGGATGTCCCTCGGAGTAAGGCCATGCTGCTTAGGTGACACTTCAGCATGGGACCTCCGAGATGCATAATCGCACAATGACAACAATGTCCAACGGAGGACACCATGAAGAAAGTACTCACACTTGCATTCGCGTTCGTCTTTATGACGGGTATGGCGTTTGCGCAGGATAATGACGCCAGCGTAGACCAGGATGGAGATGACAACGAAGCAACTGTCGAACAGGCGGGTGCTTCCAACAGTGCTGACATTCAGCAAGGTTTTGACGGTCAGGGACAAAACGGTGCAGAAGCTCTTATTCGCCAGATTGGAAGTGACAACAGCGCCGTTCTAAAGCAGCGCGCATGGGCCAATCGTGGCAATGACCATTCCATAGACCAGGAAGGGTCCGGGAATGTCGCTACTATTGATGCTTTCAATGGTGACAACGAGGGTTCAATCACACAGGATGGCTATGATAACGAGGCTCAGATTCAGCATGGAGCCGCAACGGAAGGCGAAGCGAGAATCCTGCAGGAAGGTAGTGACAATGTAGCCAGCGCACGTCAGTTCAGTGGTTCTGGCAACAGCGCCAGCATTGAACAAGACGGTGATGAAAACGAGGGTCGCATCACGCAAACAGGTAGTGATAACTCGGCCAGCATCCTTCAGGAGTGGGGTCCAGACGACCACACCCAGGTACAAGAGGGTGACGGTAACTCCGCCAGCGTTCGTGCCTTCGGCGCCTCGAATACCGGTACGCAGGAGCAGTATGGTAACGACAACACGTCCGCTCTTAACCAGTCCGGTGGATTTGTTGCCACCATGACGCAGGAGGGCGATGAAAACGTCGCACGTCTTCGTCAGGCGGGTGGTAGCGGAAGCGAAGCTACCATTAGGCAGGATGGAACCGGAAACACGATGGGTGCCGACCAGCAAGGAAGCAACAACATGCTAACCGTTGATCAGGACGGAACTGGCAACACCGCGGGTTCCAGCTGGTGGTCCAACCCGGGCATCATACAGGACGGAAACGCCAATGCTGCTACGCTGATGCAGTCAGGCGTTGGCCATGATGCTTCCATCATGCAGATGGGCGACAACAACACCGCCACCATCTCGCAGAGCAATTAAGCTCTCGTGTTGACACACCATCTCCCTCCTCCGCTTGTGTCGGGGGAGGGGATGGTTTAGTTTACGCGTGTTCGGGTCGATACCCGGCACATCCTCTCACATAAGACAGAGGAGATTATGACACGCTATATATTACCACTCGTGCTACTGAGCTTTTTGCTCGTGCCTGCCGCGCAGGCGCAGCAAGGGGGCAGCGCCTTCATCGAGCAGGTGCAGGAACGGGCGCAGGGTGATGTATCGGAGAGCCAGGCATTACGCATGCTCAACGATACGTTCTTCACGCCGGCGCTGGCAGCACGCGGCGCCAATGGCTTTGGCCTCGACGCTGATGGCAATACGGCAATCGTTCGCCAGTTTGGAAGCGATAACGAAGCCACTGTAGAACAGCGCGGCCAGCGAAACCTGGCGTACGTCTTTCAGCAGGGAAGTGGAAACGTGACGCGAGCCATGCAGGACGGCTCGAATAACATCCAGCTTTCCTCCCTCACAGGGTCAGACAATACGCTCGAGATGACGCAACAGGGAAACCAGAACTTTTACCTGATGGATTTCCAGGGTGCAAATCTCGACCACTCGGTCCTGCAGCAGGGCGATAACAACGTCGCCGTTCAGATTGGCCGAGGCGCGATGCCCTTCGGTATCGAGCAGCGCGGTAACGACATGGGCATTGAGATCCGCCACAATCAGTAGCAGATCCGTACCATTTCATATTCACCGACCCGCATTCCTCTCCGGAGGGGTGCGGGTTTTTTTGGGCTCGTCCGGTCACTCTACCGGCTCTGTCCCAAAGCCACGGCGGGCAGCCGGGCACGCGGCCCAGGCCGGCTTCAGCGAATGCTCATCTTCCTGCTTAATCATTCACTTTATCTTCCGGTGGAAGAGTCGATACCCCTCTTGTAAGCAATCAACCCGTACTTCCACAGGTACTTCCACGAGCAATGCCACGGATATTAGTAGCCGCGCTCTCGGTAGCGCTTCTTCTCGTAACATTCGGATGTAAAGAGGCCTCGCTTGGCCCAGACGTAACCGGAAGCATTGAGGGTGTCGTGCTGGACGATGAATCAGGTGAGGGTATCGCCAAGGTTGAGCTCTCGACGAGCCCGGCGAGCGATGTGATTATCACCGATAGCGACGGAAACTTCGCGTTCGGCGAGCTGGAGGTAGGTGATTACAATTTACGCGCCCGGAAGTCGGGGTACGGCACGCGATCGGTATCGGTGAAAGTGCGCGAGAACCGCACCTCGCCGGTAACACTGTTCCTGGAAGAGGAGGACGAGGAGTCCAACTCGCGCGCCCTTTCGGCAGAGGTGACCAATTTTGTCAATATGACCGATAGCAACGGCGATACATCCGTGCGAGTGGAGTATCGCATCCGAAATTCCGGCTCGGGGACCATTCCGGAGTATGAGGTGACGTTCCGCATTGAGACCGACAGCATCGGCGATCGGCTGCATCAGGTAGAAGGCGAGATGCTGCGCGAGGGGCAGTCTGACGTAGGCGACTTCGTGGTAGAGCTCGACGGCGCTGATGCGGTTGACGCCTACGTAGACGAGGTGTGGTTTGAAGAGTAGCGGTGGAGATCGCTACGCGGCGCCTCGGTAGACGTCAGCAAGCTGGGCTTTTAACTCCTTTGCCGCTTCGGCGTATCCGCCCCGCGCCCCGTCGACAAAGTGGATTTGCTGCCCCATCCGTTCAAACACCATGCAGGTGATGAGTGCGTGTTCTGCGCGGTGATGGCCGTAGACAAGCGCTCCGGCCTCCCGAAGGGTGTCCAGCCAGCGAAGTAGCTGCCGGCGCTGATCCGCAGAACCCGCCAGCACCATGCGTAGCATATCATCGTGCTTGCGGTAGTCGCTGGTTTGCACCAGCAGTGCGATATAATCGCGCCAGCGGGCAGCCTCCGTTTCTACGTCTCGTTTGACAAACCAGTCCAGCAGCACGTTCTGAAACCAGATTTTTGCGGTGTAGCGAACGCGCGCCCAGCCAGAGCGGTCGGTGCGCACGCGTGCTTCTCCATGCAGGCGTCCCGGCGAGAAGGACGGCAGTAGTGTTTCCGCAGTTAGCGGCCGATGCTTCTCTGGAGCTCCGTAGATGGCTTTAATTTGAGCAAGCACATTCCGGTAGAGGCGTCGTCGCTCCTCAGTGGACGCGCTCCGGGCCTTCACAAGCAGCGTCAGGTTTTCGTCGTGCGGGCTCGGTATTTCGTTCCAGCGGCATTCCAGGCCGGAGAAGTCTGCCTCTGGCTCGGCGGTTGCCGGTGGAAGCGCGTACCTTGAGGCCGTGTCCTCATCCTTTACGAAATCCTCGGCGCGGGCAATACCTCCGCCTGAGAACATCGTCTGGAAGCATTCATCGGCGAGCTGAAGGCGGGCGACCTGTACGTCGCATCCATGAGCTCGCAACTGCTTTACGGAAACAGACCCGACGCGAAGGTCCAGACCAAACTCCCATTCTGCCATGCGTCGCGTGCCGTGTGCAGCATCCGCAGCGGCAGGAAGAAGGCACTCGGGCACGAGGAGCGTGGCTCCGTCCCCTCCGAACGAAAACGGCAGCTGCGTTGGAGCGGCAGCGTTCAGCGTTGCAGTGATCGTGGATGCGCCAACGAGGTTTACGTACCGGTATCCACCTTGCGCGATAGCCTCTGTTGCGCCCCGGATGTCGGTGACCACCACGTGCCACCCGTCCGGTGCCGGAATGAAGGCATCTGAGTCGAAGAGATCTTCAAAGCGCTGATACACCGGAAGTGCATCGAAAAAGTTTGCTTCCACAGCGCTCACCTCCGATGGCGTCGGGGCAATGTGATGGTGACGGTTGTGCCGGTCTCCGGGCCGTCGCTATCCGCTGTGATCTCTCCCTTGTGCAAATGGATAATCTCGCGGCTGATGGTAAGCCCAAGCCCGAGCCCTCCCTCGGAGCGCGTTAAGTGATCTTCTACCTGATGGAACGCCTCGAAGATGGCCTCACCGGCATCGTCTGGAAGCCCCACGCCCTCATCTGTGCAACGTAGGGTAATCGTTTCTTCGGTCATCTGACATGAGAAGGAGATGGTGCCTTCATCCTCCATAAATCGAACGGCATTGTCGAGAA
Organism: Salinibacteraceae bacterium; assembly: GCA_007124945.1. Classification (GTDB taxonomy): domain Bacteria; phylum Bacteroidota; class Rhodothermia; order Rhodothermales; family Salinibacteraceae; genus Tc-Br11-B2g6-7. The sequence goes on from SLED01000241.1 coordinate 5,168, forward strand.
TCTCGGTGACGGCGTCGGTTAACAGCTCGTGATCACCGAGAACCAGCGGCACCTCCTCGGGCCAGTTCATGTGTATGTCGTGTCCCCGGCGCTCCACCTCGCGTGCGGTGCGCTGCATGGCTTCGCTCACTACTGCGGGAAGCTCTAACTCAGAGCGATCTACGGTTATTGAACCGCTGCGCAGCGACGCCATGCGAGACATAGCTTCCGTCACGCTCTGCATGCGCTCACCCGCTTCGATCACGGCCTCTACGAATTCGGCTACGTCATCGGCGGTCTCCTCGCGTAGGATCTTGCCATAGCCCAGGATGGCGGCCAGCGGGGTGCGCAGCTCGTGGGAAGCAATGGCCAAAATATCCGACTTGAGTTCATCGAGCTCGCCGAGCCGGGTGTTTGCTTCCTGCAGAGCAGTAATTTGTCTGGCGTTCCGAACGGCCACGGCTGCCTGAGATGCAATGACCTCAAGGATATGTTCGTCGTTCTGGGAGAACGTGTTGTTGCGCTTGTTGAGCGCTTCAAGCACGCCAACCGGCGTGCCTGCAATCTTCATCGGCACGCCGATTAATGAGCGCGTTTCGAAGGCCGTTTTGTTGTCAACGTCCTTGAAATGGCGCTCGTCGTTGCGCGCATCGTCAATCCGCACGGTGGTGCCTGTCGAGAAAATGGTGCCGGCGATGCTATTGTCGATCGGAACGGGGATGGTTTTCAGCACGGCGGGGTCTGACCCAGTGGCAGCGGCAAAGTGGAGGCGCTGCGTTTCGTCATCAAACAGAAGGAGTGATGCAGCCTGGCAATCCAGCAGATCTGTTGTTGCGCTGATGATGAAGTGCAGTAAATCATCCTGCGATTGTTCGGCGTTTAACTGCAGGCTAATTTGCAGCAGCTGCCGCGCAACATCGGGCGGCAGGTTCGATGTGATATGGGCGCGGGGTGCCTGCATCTACTCGTAGCCGGTGGCCGTGGGGTCGATAGCGAATGAGACGGGCACGCGGCGCACCTGCGAGTCGTGGGAGCCATCGCTGTAGAGGCGCACGAGGCGAAATCCGGGTGCTGCATCGTCAAGCGTGAACTCGTCTACCCCGGGCTTGAACTGAATCGAGGTGGCCGGTGTGGTGTAGATGGCGGCATGGCCCAACGAGGTAGCAAAGCTTTGATGCACGTGACCCGAGAGCACGAGCTTCACCTGCGGATGCGATCGTACGGCGTCGAGAAGAGGTGCGGCCCGCTGCAGATTGATGCCATCGATCCACTTGCACCCTATCTTCACGGGCGGATGGTGCACGGCGATCATGACGGGCTGACTCAGGGTGTCCAGCACGTCGTTTAATTGATCGATTGCGTCGGGGTGGACGCGGCCGTGTGTGGCGCCCTCCACGTGCGAATCGAGCATGAGGAGGTGCCAGTTGCTCAGTCTTTCGATGTGGATCTCCGGACCGGCAGGGGTGGACATAAGGTCCCGCATTATCTCCGGATCATCGTGATTACCGGGAAGGCAGCAGTAGCGGATGCCGGTTTCCTCAAGCGCGGACATGATGCGCCGGTACGCCGCCGGTGACCCGTCTTGCGTGAGGTCGCCTGTTATCAACAGCAGATCCGGCTCGCACGCCACGGCTTCTTCTAACACCGCCCGAAAAGAGGGCTCTGTGGGCCACTCCAGCAGGGTTGCTGCCGGATCGGCGAAGAGATGAAAGTCGCTGATCTGGGCGACGATGAATGGTGTAGGCATAAGGCGGCGACGCCGGTGGGCGATGGTATGAATGAGTATCGGCGAGAGAAGGTAAGCGTTTAGGGGATGAAGCTCAGATGGTTCAACCTATGGACTGTACGTTCTTTTGCCTTGATGCAGACGAGCCGTAGGCGACTCATGACCGGAGGGAGCTAAAAGAACCAAAAGATCAAGGCTGAAGAAAAATCGGCTGACGTTCGGCGGGCGTCCTCTCCGCACTCCATCCCGTCATGTTGAGCGGAGCGAAACATTTCTTAATGGAATGGCACCAGCCTGAATCAAATCCAGGGTATCCGATTCAGTGACTGATTGAAGTGTGTTGTTCAATTGGATGCTACCAATACATCTGCTGTGGTCCGGACTCACTGAAAGTGTAGCTGGTCGTCCCTTTTGGCTGGATCCAAAAGGGACTGAAAAGATCACGGCTGACATGCGCTGGCCTGAGTTCGCCCGTCGCTTTGCTGCATTGGCTAAACTTGCCCTCCGCATACGCTCCGGGCTTCGGACAGTACCCAATGCAGCCGCTGCGCTCCGGGCTCTCTCCGGGCGGCCACCGCATGAAGGCCGAATTGTTAATCGACTTGAACGTTGAGCCCGGCCTTGGCAGGCAGGCCGTCTCCGAGGCGCAGAAAGCGCAGCTGAGCGAAGCTTGTTTGCCCTTCAACCAAACAAAAAAAGCCGCTCTGGTGGGCAGAGCGGCCTGGGGGAAGTCGCGAAAGGGTGTCCTTAAGCGTCGGGATTCCACGGCTCATCAGGTTCGAGCGCGTCGGTATCCTCGTATCCCCACGGGGCAGGCGGTGGATCAACTGCTCCTGAAAGATCGAAAGCAATGCGGAAGCGCCGATCGGTGCCTTCGCGGCGGAGGGCGTAGACATACTCATCGTCCGTTACCTCGATAGTCCACACGTTGGTAGACGCCTCGGGAATAAGTTCAGCGGTAAACTCGTCGGCGGGAAATTCTTGCAAGCCGGGTTCGCCAGTTTCCGCCGTGTCGCCGCCATACTGCGTAACCTCTTCCTCGCTACCGTCTTCGTACCGGTGGTCGTGCTTCAGGCGGAGTCCGGTTTCGGTTCGCGTGATCAGCCAGGTGCGGGAGCGATTTTCGCCTACGTGAAAGGGCGCGCGGATCTCATCGTCGAAGCACTGCCGGAAGTGGACGATCAACTCCTGATCTTCGAAGGTGTCATCGCCTTCGGGAGCTTCGAGCAGCGTGCCTTCAAAAGCGTATCCGCAAAGTCGTTCGAGCCGGTCCCAGAACTCTTCCTGCGCGTCGGAGAGGCCGGTGGGTTCATCGTCAGGCGAAGGGGCTTCTTCTCCGCATGCAGTGACCAGTGAAATGAGTAGCAAGGCGGTGATAACCCGTGTTGCTACAGACGTGAGGGAGTGGTTCATCAATACTGAGGGCAATGTGTTAGTGAGGCGGGGTGTCTAAACAGCATCGCAATATAGGCATGCCCCGGGTGGCAATGCAACCGCAATGTTACCGCAGGCCGTTTCGGCCGACATCAGGCCTCGAGTTGTGCTCGCAGGCGTCGGGCAAGCTGTTCTCCGATGGCGAGGCAGGAAGTGGCGGCGGGTGACGGTGCGTTTATGACATGCAGCATGCGGCGCTCTTCCTTTATCAGGAAATCGTCTACCAGCTCACCGTTGCGGGTAACAGCCTGCGCACGCACCCCGGACGGTGCGGGGAGGACGTCGCTTTCGCGCACGCCCGGCACCAGCCGCTGGAGGCTGCGCACGTAACTCCCTGCCGAGAGGGATTGCCAGAGCTCAGCGAGGCCAGTCCGCCAGTATTTCAACGCAAGCGCCCGAAATCCCGGATACCTCAACACGGAGGCAAGCTCAACCGGGTCAATCGAACTGAAGCTATAACCCTCTCTGGCGAAGGCAAGCACGGCGCTCGGACCGCACTCAACCCGGCCGTCGATCGTGCGGGTCAAATGCACGCCGAGGAAAGGGAAGCGCGGATCGGGCGTCGGATAGATGAGCGACCGACAAAGATGACGTGCCGCCGGGCGGAGTTCAACATACTCCCCGCGGAATGGGATTACGCGGACACCGGGGTCCACACCGCAGAGCCGGGCAATCTCGTCGGAGTAGAGCCCGGCACAGTTGATGAGGAAACGCGCCGAGAGCGACTCTTCGCCTGTTTCTACGGTGATTCCATCTGCTCGCGCTGTAATCATGTGGGCTTTCGATCCGAGTGCGATCCGGTGCTCACGGCTGCGCACCTCGCGCGCAAGCCCCCGTGCCATCGCCGGATAATCCACGATCCCGGTTTCCGGGACATGAATGGCCGCCTTGGCCTTCACGAAGGGCTCTATCCGGCCAAGGCGCTCTGCATCGATGCGTTCGCACGACACGCCGTTCTTCTTCCCGTTGGACAAAATCGTCGCGAGACGGGCTTCTTCCGTTGCCGACGTGGCGACAATCACTTTTCCACAGATCTCATAGGGCACCGCGTGCGTTGCACAAAACGATTCAAGAAGCTCCTTCCCCCGCCGGCAGTTTTGTGCCTTTTGTGATCCCGGTTTGTAGTATATTCCAGAGTGGATTACGCCGGAGTTGCGGCCCGATTGATGCGTCGCAACGGCGTTCTCTTTTTCTATCACCACCACCCGTAGCGCACGACTTGCCCGCGATATCTGATACGCCGTCGCTAATCCCACGAGCCCGCCGCCGATAATAGCGACATCGTATGTCATAATGGTGGTCCCTCTCGAAGAAAGTGCAGGCCGAAACTGCTTTTCAAACGTAGGCACAGGGCGCCACACTTACCAGAATTGCAGGATTGTACGAGCTGATTTTCCAACATCGCAACGATGCCTGATACCCATTTCTTTAGATATTTCGTGATCGCATCCGGCCTGTGGTTGATGATGCTGATGATTCCTCTGAGAGCTGTTGCGTTGCCGGTAGGCTCAAGTGATGAGGGCTCCGGTGTGGCTGAGGCGCTTTCCTTCCAGGTGAATGAACACGTTGTGCCGTTCGACACATTTGCGGTGTCGGTGATGCCGGGGGAAACGGTCGATCTGCACTTCGCTTCGCCTGTGCCTGGCCGCATGTACTACGCGCACGCGGCGGAAGGGCGTATGGTAGAGCGGAGGGCAGGAGAGTGGACCTGGACGGCCCCGCAGACGCCCGGGTACTACCCGTTGTCCATTGGTGGCGTAGAGGGTGCAATCCAGCTACAGGTGTTTGTGAAACGCCCGTACGACAACGCGGAGGGATGGCTCAACGGGTTTCAGATCGGGCATTATGCCGAGGAGCCGCGGAATGGAGATCCACAATTTTTGCCGCCCTCCGGATTTATCGAGGTGCATCCTGAGATGGAGGAGATACCGGTGTCTCCCCACTTTACCCTCGGCGAGTTTCTCTGCAAGCAGACAAGCGGATACCCGAAGTATGTCCTTGTCGATGAACGGCTTATCCTGAAACTGGAGCATCTGTTGCGCCAGGCAAAAGCCGAGGGGTTGACGGACCGTCCATTTCACATCATGAGCGCTTTCCGCACGCCGTACTACAATCGAAAGATCGGAAACCGCACCACCTACAGCAGCCACCTCTTCGGAATGGCGGCCGATATTTTCATCGATACCAACGGTGACGGCAGAATGGACGACCTCACAGGCTCGGGGCGTGTGACAGTCGAGGATGCGAATCTGCTGGCAGGTTTTGTAGAAGAGCAAACGGAAGAGGAATGGTTTGACCCGTTCATGGGCGGACTTGGCATCTACGGCCCTCGTCCACACCGCGGACCGTTTATCCATGTGGATGTGCGCGGCGAACCCGCGCGATGGTGATTTATGTGAGGAAGCTGTGAATCGTTGCAGGGTGTTAATGGGGTATGACATATTGATGTCATACCCCTTGTGCTATACTGGGCATCGCAGGACGAGATAAACGCTCAGTAACTCTATCCGACGCCATGCATCGCATCACAGCCAACACGGTGGTAACGCCTTCCCTTTTCAGTACCTCCGACCGTGGTCCTACGCGGCCCGCGACGCTCACGGAGCAGACGCTGTTTTTTGATCCGCCCTACAGGAACGCATTCGCTGAGACGTGGGCCTGGAATCTGGTGAAATATCTGCGGCCCACGCTCGGCTTACGTGCAGATGTTCGGATTTCCGGCGGTGTGCGGGTGGATTTCCTTATCGAAGGGCATGGTCGCACCGTGGCGCTGCTTACCTCCAGCGAGGCAGATCTTGAAACGGTGGTGGCCAGTGGTGTCGTTGATGTTGCCTACGCCGTTGAGGCAGGTGAGACGGATCGGCAGGTGATCGATATGCTGTTTCTGCTATCCGAAATGGATCCCGGCCTGTTTAGTGAGCGGGGCCGGATTAACCTGCGCCAGCTTGCATCTGAGGCTGCGCAAGCTGCGGCATCATCGGCACCGATCGGAGATGAGGTGCACGTTACGTATGCTGCAGAAGTAGAGCGGTGGGAGCTCGATGGAGAGGAGGTAGCCGTTGAGCCAACCGGTAATCCAGGTGCTTCGGTGGGGCTATTCCGTGCCGTAGCCGAGCGGATGAGTCAGTTGCTGCAGGGGCGTTCGCTGGCGCGAGGGTAATCAGTTACGCCGTTTGTTTAGCTTTGGCGAGGGCCGGCTCGCGTGCTGCGAAGTGGGCTACGGACTGCTCGCTTTCTGCGTAGCAGGTTTCGGTTTCCTGTAGCCTTACCCGAATGGTATGAATACGATGGGACTGCAGCGTTTGCAGCGCTCGTGTACCAAGATAGTGCACCACGTAGGCGCACAGGTTTTCGGCGGTTGTATCGGAGGGGAGGACGTACGACCGGGTGCCCAGCTTTTCGATGGCTTCCCGCAGTTCGTCATCATCCTGACTGACGATTACCGCGTGATCCCACGCGTCAATCAAGGGCTTCAGCACACGCTTGATGTGCTTAAAGTCGATGAGCATACCACGGGAGTCGGGTGTGCCTTCCAGCTCTACAGTCATCCGGTAGGAATGACCGTGAAGATGGCGGCACTGACCCTCGTGCCAGGGCAGCCTGTGGGCTGCTTCCCATTTGAAACGCTTGGCAACACGCATAACTTACACCATCAAACGAACACGTAACGCCCGTTTTGTAAATCGCCTGTGCGTGCCGTGTTGCATCC
>SLED01000379.1 GCA_007124945.1 Salinibacteraceae bacterium
AAGGTGTTCGATAAGGCGCACACCATCGTAGCCGAGATAGCCAACGGCGCCCCCAGTGAGGCGTGGCAGTTCCGGCATCTCCACCTGGTCGTACCGGCTCATCTGGTCGGCCAGTACCGTGAAGATATCCCCATTGCCGTCCGCTACCCGGTCTATCCGTTGCCGCGTACCGGGCCTGCGCCGCTCTTCAATTTCGGTTTTGCGGCCCTCTGCACGAATGATGCGGTACGGATCGGTACCCAGAAAAGAATAACGCGCCAGCTTTTCCCCACCTTCCACGCTTTCAAACAAAAAACCGAACGGAGAGGAGGCGCGCAGGCGAAGGTAGGCCGAAACGGGCGTAAGTAGATCGGCGCTCAGGCGTCGGTAGACAGGAAGCACGAACCGGTCCATACCGGCGCGCGCCTCGTCGATGTGTTGGAGAAATGATTCGCGTGTCATAGCGGCAAATAAAAAAGCCCATCGCGGGAAGCAATGGGCCTAAACTGTGCACGGTGCGTAGCGAAGCGGAGAAGATTAAGCAGTGCAGTGTAGGCCCGTAGAACTGGCGGAGCGCCACCAGCCAGACCAGACTCTCGCATCGCTATGTAGCATCGCTTGTAAATTCATTACGCGATAGCATACAGGTTGCCCGAATGTAAAGCAATTCCAATTCTTGAAAAACCCGTTGGGCTTTCACTCGCATCCACGACGGTACAAAGTGACGCGGACTGTTTGCAGCACAGCGGCCATACTTTTAGGATGGTAGGGCCCTAAGCGGGTCGGACGCCAGAAACGATCTCCGAAGGAAACGTGGCCTGGCTCATCCGCTCGTGATGCGTTAAGGTAAATCCGGCATCAACAACAGCATTTCGCACATTCCGCGGTCGGCATCCGCCAAAGATAGAAGGATGCAGACGTGGCAGAAGCATCCACGGCGCATGGTACCAACGCCAGCCACGGGTCATTCCAGCCAGGATGAGGCGTCCATCAGGTTTGAGAGCGTCGAACCAGATGTTGAGAATGGCTGAATGATCTTCGTCTGGAAGTAGGTCCAGCACGAAGGTGGAGAAAATGTAGTCGAACTGCTGATTGGGCAGTGTGATATCGTACAGGTCAGCCTCCACCAGTTTGAAGCACGAGCGCTCCACACCGCGCATTCTTTCATGCGCGCGCTGAAGCATTGCCGGAGTCCGTTCGATCCCGAGCGTCCACCCATCAGGATTAGCCGCGACGATCTGACTGAAAAGTAGCCCGGTGCCGACGCCAACCTCAAGCACGGCCGAACCATTGACCACGTCTCCGAGATCGAACGCGCGCCTCAGTGCCCTCGACTCGAAAATCTGCGAGTAAAGATCGTGGAATGGCGCAATGCGGGTGTAGACTGGCACAACATCGGCATGGGGAAGTACCGGATAGTCGTTCGCCATGTATCTCCCGTTCATTGTGTGTTGCTTTCCGCGTGATGTTAGGAGTCACGTCCGTTTCGCGCACGCCTGCAGTCTTCAACCGTGACCGTCGACTCGCTCTTAAAGCCACCACTTACCTATGAGGTGCAGCAGGCACTGTGCCGGTTGCTGCCCATGCTGGCAACGGCCAGAGGATGGCTTGCTGCGCCTGCCCGGGCTCGAGCTCAGCGATGGCGCGTAATTCCTCACTACACTGCTTGGGGAGACGTACCCGCAAGCGTTGCAGTAGGGGGGCGAGGTGAGGCCGCACTTCCCGTGACGCACTTCGGCTGCCCCAAACATAGGTTTTTTCTTACGTCGCCACTCGATTTGTCGTTTGCTGAAACCGAATGGTGGGCCGATTTCTACCGTGATGATCTCATTTCTATTGCCTCGTATGGGAGTATTTCCTGCCGGCCCCGGAAGTTCAAGCTGGTTGACTCTCGTCTCGTGCGCAAAAAGGTCACCGGGCACCCTTCCTATGCGCTTAACGATCTGGAAGTTGAGGTAGCGTTGGAGCTCGGTGTAAAACTGTCTCTTAGATAGCATCGCCCGGCGGAAATTGAGCATCACTGACATCCGTCAGAACGATCGCAGAAACTTCGCTCAGATCGATTGGAGAAGTAGGATGCTGTTGCTTATCCTGAGGCGTGCTGGATTCGCATCGGGGTTGCACGGCCTGCAGGGTTGCGGTGCCCCGGTTACGCCCGTCTATATTAGAGAAAGGAGTTCACATGGCCCAGCGACCTCGGGATCACTGGATCGAACAGGCGCTCACGTACCATGAGAATTACGGATGGGAGCTGGTGCCGGTCTATCCTTTCGTGAAGGGTAAGGGTGCTAAATGTAGTTGTGGTACTGCCTACTGCGAGACACGCTTCATACATCCGCGGATTTATCGGCCGGATCAAAATGCGGGAGACTCACCTGAAGAGATAGAAGAGTGGGCGGCCAAGTGGGCACGGTCGGATCTTGCCGTGTTGCTCGGGGAGGGGTCTGGAATCGTAGCGCTACAGGCATCTTCCGATGGTGAGGGCGCGCTTGATAAACTGGCGGGCACCTTCGGCCGTCTTCCGTTTGGCCCGTCGCTGGAATGGATGGAAAGCACCCGCTGGTATATCTTTCGTCATCCGGGCCATAGGGTGCCCACCCGTCAGCTCGATCGTGGATTGAAACTGCTGGGGGATGGAGAGCTCTTGCGTCTCCCGCCGTATCTGCTGAGCAGGCGTCAGGCGCCGCTTACCTGGCACGACCCTCCAGGGCTCACCGAAGTGGCGTCCCTGCCGGACTGGTTCTGGAAGCAGCACGACATCGAAGAGGCAAGCAGCCCAACCTCAAGAAATCTGCAGCGACGAGGAGGAGGGAACCAGGCAAGCTCATCCCTCCCGTTTCAGAGCGTGGCTTCGCTTCAACATGACCCGACGCAGACGCTGCGATGGGTGGCTGAACCCTGGGCAGCCGAAGGTGCCATTACTGTCCTAACAGGCCCGGCAAAGCGGAGTGGAAAATCGTCCTTTGTGCGTGATCTTGCCCGTGCGGTGGTCGCTGGTGATTCCTTCCTGGCCGAAGCTACAAATGAAGCTCCCGCATTGCTATTGTCGGAGGATATCCCCGGACGAATTGAGCAGTCATTTGCCGAGATGGGATTAACCGGATCGGCAGCAGCCGAACGACTCCACGTTTTGCCTCACCAGCGCGTTCAGGGTATGAAGTGGGCCGACCTGATGCGCGAGTGCAGAAAGCAGGCAAGAGCAATAGGCGCGCGGCTTGTTATAGTGGATTCCCTGCTCAGATTTTCTGGC
>SLED01000205.1 GCA_007124945.1 Salinibacteraceae bacterium
CAGGTTTACGCCAGCGCAGGTGTTTGTCAAACTGACGCAGGAAATCGCGAATGAGGCCGTCGCGGGAATAGTCGAAAACGTCGTAGCCCTGCGCGCCGGAATCGAGAAAGACTTCAGCACGGTGATACATACGCTCTTCGTTATCCTCCTCGGTTACGGACAGATGCGGGAAGGCAAAATCAGGCTGGCGATAGCTCCGTGCACGAACAGCGTAGCGGAATATTTTCTTGCCCCCATCAATCACCGTAAGAGAAACCATTTCCGGCTGTACTTCTACGCGCGCTTCGCGGTCATACGTGTCAATCACGTCCCGGACACTTTCAAGCGCGGGTACAACCGAGTTTTGAATGTAGTCGATCACCTCCTGTCGATCTCGCGGTTCAGCCCGTCCGGTGATCAAGGATTTGAGGCGGGTTTTCCAGTCCTTTGAACTCATAAGATATGTGCGTCACTCGTGAAAAGGGGAACGCGGGTGTAGGTCGCTATGCAACGGGCTCTTTCTCTTCCGCAGTACGGGTTTCTGTATCAAGGATGTCTTCCGGATCGACCTCGTCAGAGTGATAATCTACTCGAAGCCCCTTGAACAATCCGTAGCAGATAAACACCATGATGATGGCGAACGGAAGCGCCGATGCGATAGAGGCGGTTTGCAGTGCTGCGAGTCCGCCGGCCCAAAGCAGGATAATTGCCACCAATCCTTCAGAAACGGCCCAGAAGATTCGGGTGTATGCCTTCGGTTTCACTTCACCACCGGATGTAATGATGTCGATGACCAGCGAGCCCGAATCGGAGGAGGTGACGAAGAAGAGCACCACCACGAGAATCGTTATAAGCGACGTGATGGCTGCAAGCGGAAGCTCCTCAAGCATCACAAAGAAGGCCGTGTCCATGTTTTCTCCCACGGCGTCAGCGATACCGAGGCCTTGCACCAGATCCATGTGAATGGCGGTATTACCAAAGACGGTCAGCCAGATGAACGTTAGTGCGGTGGGCACCAGCAGTACACCGACAATGAACTCCCGGAGCGTACGACCACGCGAAATGCGGGCGATAAACATACCCACGAAGGGTGACCACGCAATCCACCATCCCCAGTAAAATAGTGTCCACCCGGCCTGCCAGCCCTCATCTGCAGCAAACGGGTAGGTTTCGAAGGAGAGAGGCACGATGCTTTGCGCGTAGCCTCCGAGGTTCGTCACAAAGGAATCCATGAGGTAGATGGAGGGACCCATTACGGCGACGAAGAGCAGGAGCGCAAGCGCCAGCAAGAGATTCGCCTCACTCAAACGCCTGATACCTTTGTCCAGTCCGAGTACAACGGACACGGTAGCAATCAAGGTGATGATGGCGATCAGTATCGTGCGGGTTGTATCGCTATCGGGAATACCGAAGAGATAATCGAGCCCCGCGTTAATCTGCATAACACCAAGGCCAAGCGAAGTGGCCACACCGAAGAGTGTACCAAACACCGCGAAGATGTCAACAGCCTTGCCAATGGGGCCGTTAACGCGCTCTCCGATAATGGGGTAGAGTGCTGAGCTAACGGTGAGCGGCAGACCGTGGCGATAGCCGAAGTAAGCCAGCGAGAGCCCTACTACGATGTAGACTGCCCAGGCATGGACACCCCAGTGGAAAAACGTAATTTCCATGGAGCGCTGAGCCGCTGCCTGCGTGCCACCCTCGCCAACGGGCGGGCCGTCAAAATGCATGATCGGCTCGGCCACACCAAAGAAGACAAGCCCAATCCCCATTCCGGCACTAAACAGCATCGCGAACCAGGATAAATAGCTGTAATCCGGCTCCGAATCGTCCGGACCGAGCTTAATGTTGCCGTACTTGCTAAATAGTAAGGAGAGTACGAAGAGCAGAAAGCCGGTTACAGCCAGGACGTAAAACCAGCCGAATGAGTGCACAATTCCATCCTGTACGCTCTGGAATACTTCACCGGCTGTTTCGGTGAAGAAAGCGCCGAACAGGACGAACGCAGTGATTACAACAAAGGAAATAAGAAAGACGGGCAGGTCCAGATCTTGCTTTGCCCGATCTATAAGCGAGCTCATAGTATCGTGGGATCAAGCGAGAATATTGTTGCGACTCCAATTCTACTGCCGGCGGAGGGGGCGCTTTGCCGCGCCCGCCTCACACCACATGCCGGCACACTATCCGCAGACCGTTAGAAGTAGTAGCCCACGTTTATGTTCAGTCTCGTATTCCAGTCCGGGTCTTCGAAACCTTCGCCAAGGCCCGTTCCAAAGTTATCCGTCAGCCATGGGTGATTCTTCCCGGAGGCAATATCCACGTAGGTAAAGATGTTACCTTTCGTCAGCATAAATCCGAAGATGTTCTGCTGCGTGTCATTAAATGCCTCATTGGCCTTATCCAGGTAGGCGTAATCATTGTAGAAGGTAACATTAGAAACAGGGCCGAGGTCCACATCCCACGAGTAGCTGACGCTCAACTGATACTTGGTCCCTTCGGCGGCTACTGGATAGGCGCCTGACGCATACGCCCCCATCGGCACTGTCTGAGCTGTGGTGCCATCATCATTGGTAGCGTCGAAGTTGAAATAGGTGACCTGCGGCATCAGGTTGAAATTGCCGAAGGAGAGGCTGGCATGTCCCGAGATTGCGGTGGTCCAGTCGGTATCGTCCAGCGTCTGATTGTACAACTGACCGAGCCGTCCCGAAACGCCAACCTCGCTGGCGTCGCCAATGGGTGCAGCAAAGCGAAGATAGGATGTATTCAGCTCACGAAGACTCTGGTCGCCATCCGGAGCTACCCCGAGCCGATCCTCTTCAGCAATTGGGATTACGTTGTACGAATAACGTCCATCGCCCCCTACGCCAAACGATGCTCCCTCAAACGAAGTAGCAAAAGAAGAGGGGCCCGATGGTGCCGGCTGCCGATAAAATGCTGCTCGCGTATCGATGCCGCCGATCTCGGTGATCAGTTGCGCACCCATCTGGCGATTGTCTTCCAGCCCCAGGTAGTAGCCATGCTGAAACCACCAGCTATTGGAGGCGAATGGGATGGTGCCAAATGGCGCTTGCGAGACACCAAGCTGCAGCTGCGTCACATCCGAGAAGTCCCAGCCGACCCAGCCCGTGTGAATAAAGTGGGTGTCGAACGTGGGATAAAAGCGGTACTCAAAGTTGAAGGGTATACCGACAGTGCGCCCTTCTACATTGAGCCGCCACATGTCTATGGTGATATAGCCGTTTTCCGTCGTCGTGTCGCCCTCGTAAAACTCCTGCACGGCGTTAATTCGTAGAGCTCCGCCGATGGTCAAGAAGTCGTCGTCATCAGCCTGAGATGAGGTTACCTCAACTGTCTTTTCCTTCTCCTCCTCATCCTCGTCGTCCAGGTCTGCTACCAGCGCAGAAGCGTCGAGTGGGGCTGCGAGTGCGACAACTAACAAAAAAAGTGTCGTAGCTCGTATAGACATTGTGTATGAAATAGATGGGCCAATTTGTGATATACCGCGCAGTGTATATAGCGTATGCTCCGGAAGGTTCAATCAGTCATGAGTCCGTAACAGTGTTTTGCTACTCGGGTGTGACCGCATTCCAAGCACGAGTAATGAATTTTCGGTTCTGAAGGGTCGTTAATATCTCACATTATTTAAAGACATCGTGTGATATCCATTCGGGCGTAGATTAATCCGTAACGCGGCTTCTTTAACGCCTGCCCGTGAGAGAAATAACCATAACTTGTTTTAACATTTAATTGAAATATTTTGCGGTTTATCTATCGTGCAGGGTCTACGTTCGATGGGTGATGTCGGCCGTTCCCGCGTAGCAGACCTTTCCCAGTCGTTAGCGAGGCCGATTGTAGCAGCGATTTCAGCTTCCTACCATTGGCGCTTGTGGATAGCCAAGGCTGTCCAACTTTAGACCAGCCAATTCACACCCGGAGAGGGGACTGCAGCGTCAACCTATCCGCACAGCGGGTTCTACTCGGGTTCGTCGAGGTGAGCCACAAAGACGTGCGTGGCTACCTCATACCCGAGGATGTACTCGTTACCACCGAGCAAAACGCTGATCGGGCCGTTGAATGGCTCCTTGTTAACTATAGAGATCTCCGCATCCGGGAGGATGCCTCGGTCTTCCAGATATTGTAGCATCTCAGCATCAGTGTCCAGCAGGTAGCTAACCCGTAACGCCTGTTCTTCATCGGCTTCTGTAAGTGGGAAAGCGTCGGTTTCAATGATCTCACCGTCGCGCGAAGGTATGGGGTGACCATGCGGGTCGTGGGTGGGGTATCCGAGAAGCTCATCCAGCTTACTTTCGAATTCCTCAGAAATATGATGCTCAAGCTGTTCGGCCTCCTCGTGCATTTGCTCCCACGAGTATCCCATCACCTCGCGCAGGTACGTTTCCAGAAGGCGATGATGGCGGATTATCTCCAGAGCGATTTTTTCGCCGGCCTCCGTAAGTGTAACTCCTCGGTACGATTGGTACTCTACCAGCTGCATCTCAGCGAGGCGTTTAACCATGTTGGTAACCGACGCCGAGGATACACCAAGCGACTCCGCGATGGCTGTTGTCGATGCCGGATCATCGCCACCCTGTTTGTAGATGGCCTTCAGATAATCCTCAACGGCCGGACTGCGCATGGGGGAGTTCAGAAACGAGATACGGGTGTTTGGACGAGGCGAAACCTTTACAGTGGAGCATTGATCCGTCAAAAAACCCTCCATGCCGCGTGACATGGAGGGTATATGCTGCAGCGAATAGTTCAGGGACTCAGTACGACAGGATCTCTTCTACGGCCTGGCGGACGTCATCGTCCTGCGGAAGGACGGCTTTTTCCAGGGGATCTGCAAAAGGAATGTGCGAGAACGCGCCTGCCAGGCGTCTGACGGGTGCATCGAGATGTTCGAAGGCAAGGTCAGCAATCTGCGCGGAAATCTCGGCACCGAAGCCGATGAACTCGTGATCCTCGTAGAGCACCAGCGCGCGGTTCGTCTTTTTCACCGATTCGATGATCGCTTCGGAATCCAGCGGTACGATGGTGCGGAGATCAATAATCTCGATCGAGACACCTTCCTTGGCCAGTTCTTTGGCTACGTTGCGAGCTTTGTGCACCATCATTCCGTAGGTAATGATGGATAGGTCGGTACCTTCGCGCTCGGTGCGTGCCTTGCCAAACGGCAGGTAGTACTGGTCGTCTGGGGCGGGGGTGCGGGCTGCGGCCATACGGTAGAGCGCCTTGTGCTCAAGGAACAGCACCGGGTCTTCCGAGCGGATGGCTGTCTTGAGTAAGCCTTTTGCGTCCGCGGCGTTGGACGGTAGGGCCACGACCAGGCCAGGCGAGTGCGCGAAAATTGATTCTATGTTCTGCGAGTGGCAGAGCCCTCCGTGGATGTACCCACCGCACGGCACGCGGATGACGAGCGGGCAGCTCCAAGCGTTGTTGGAGCGATAACGGAACGGCGCCACCTGATTGCGGATCTGCTGCATGGCAGGCCAGATATAGTCGGCGAACTGAATCTCGACCACCGGGCGGAAGCCGGATGCTGCAAGGCCCACCGCACTGCCGACGATGGAGGCTTCGGCTAGCGGCGAGTTATAGCAGCGGTCCGCACCGAACTCATCGGTGAGGCCTTTGGTGGCGGTGAACACACCGCCTTTGCCACCGGCGACGTCTTCGCCATAAACAATGACCCGCTCATCGGCCGCCATCTCTTCTCGGAGCGCGTGATTGACGGCATCTACCAGGACCAGCGGTTCGCCTGACGGCTCACTTGCCTCGTAATCAAGATCAAGGTCTCCCTCGAAAAAGACATGCTTCGTAGCTGTTTCCGGAGCCGGATCGGGCTGTTCGGCAGCCCAGGCGGCCGCTTCGTCAACCTGCTCGTGGACGTCCTTCTTCAGCGCATCTACCTGTTGCTCGTTTAGAATACCCGCCTCAATGAGCGAGAGCTCCATCCGAGCGATGGGGTCTACCTGGCGGTCCCGCTCCAACTCCTCGGGCGTGCGATATTTGGTGTGATTGTCGGATGACGAGTGGGGTAGAAGACGTACAACATCCGCCACCAGGCACACAGGTCCACGCCCGGCCCGGATATGATCGAGCGCTGCTTTGGAAGCCGCGTAGGCCTTGAAAAAGTCTGTGCCGTCAACGCGAATGCGCTGCAGCCCTTCATAGCCGCCGGCCAGTTTGTACGGTGTGCCTCCGGCCGTCTGCTCAGTGATGGGCACCGAGATAGCGTACTTGTTGTCCTGTACGAAGTAGAGCACAGGAGCTTGAATGCGGGCAGCCCAGTTGAGTGACTCGTGGAAATCACCCTGGGACGTAGCGCCGTCACCGGAGGAGCAGTAGACGTAATTGTCGCCCCCCCAGCGCTGGATTGCTTTAGCAAAGCCGAGAGCAGGCATGTACTGAGCGCCTACGGATGACGAGGTAGTCATCACATTTAGGTGGCGAAGGCCAAAGTGCTCGGGCATCTGCCGCCCGCCCGAGTTCGGGTCATCAGCCTTGGCCATGTGAGCCAGTAGTGCTTCGCGAGGAGTCAGACCAAGGGTCAGCGCCATGGAGAGGTCCCGATAGTACATGCAGAACCAGTCGTGGCCTGCTCCTTCGCCCGGCTGGGAGAGGAGCCCGGTTGCCACCTGCGCCGCCTCGTGCCCCGAGCAGCCGATGTGAAAAAAGCCTTTACCCTGCTTCAGCAGCGTCATCATCTTCTCGTCCAGACGACGCGACGTCAGCATCGTGTGGTATGCTTTAAGGAGCGTATCCTCGTCGAAATCTTCCGGGCCTACCTCCTCGATTACGAG
Source organism: Salinibacteraceae bacterium (assembly GCA_007124945.1). Classification (GTDB taxonomy): domain Bacteria; phylum Bacteroidota; class Rhodothermia; order Rhodothermales; family Salinibacteraceae; genus Tc-Br11-B2g6-7. The sequence continues at coordinate 6,780 of SLED01000205.1, forward strand.
ATCACCGTCATGCTCAAAATCTACGTCCTGAGGATGTGCAATGAGTTCGCCAGAGGCAGCATCCTCCAATTGCCGGTTACCCTCATGGGTCGGCGATTGGGTATCGAATTCCTGTCCCGACGTAAGCGCTTCCGACCCGTTCGCTTGTGAATGTTGACTACCGTTATCCATATATCTTATACCAGCCAAGTTGTACGCAATTTCACCCGGTCAAGACCGCGCGGTGGCGTCGAGAGTCGCGCCAGGCGGCAGCCCTGTCACTACAGCATGATATATACGAAGCACGCAGGTGAATCCAAAATGGTGGATACAGCAGGAGTGCTTTTACGCGCGGATTCCAAGCCTAATTGGCAAGAAATTCCGAGAGGAGGGACACTACGCCACGGTAGCTACTTCCTCCTCCGGCACATAGGGTAGCTCGAAAGAGAAGCGTGTACCACGTCCCTCGGTACTTTCCACGCGAATCTGCTCGCCGTGTGCCTGGATAATCTGTCGCACGATGCTCAGTCCGAGACCCGTGCCGCCACTTTTCCGCGAGCGATCTGGATCTATCCGGTAGAAGCGGTCGAAAATGCGCTCGCGATGTTCCTCGGGTATGCCGCGTCCGGTATCTACAATCTCTACGCGCACCTTGTCTTTTCGGCGACGGTATCGGCAGCGGACGGTGCCCTCGTCGGTATAGGCGATCGCGTTGTCAATGAGATTGAAAAAGACCTGGCGCAACCTGTTGCGATCGCCTCTAACATGGATGAGATGATCGGAGGCTTCAAGTGCAAGCCCTTTTTCCTCCGCTTTCGGCTCCAGCAGTTCGAGCGTTTCGGCGACCAGGTCACTCAGTTCGAACTGTTCATCTTTAATGAGGTCTTCCCGGTATTCAAGTTTGGCGATTTCGATCAGGTCATTGAAGAGGGTGTTCAACCGTTGCAGGTTGGCGAGCCCTTTTTCTGCATATCGCTTGCGCTGTTCATCCGAAAGACGTGGAGAACCGAGCGCTTCAAGGTAACCGCTGACGGAGAAGATCGGGTTGCGCACCTCGTGCGAGACGTTGCCTATGAACTCGCTTTGCATGCGGGTGAGGCGCTCCAGCTCATTAATTTTATCGAGGAAGGTGCTGGCGGCCCGGTTCAGACTCCGTGCCAGATCCTGTATCTCGGCGGCCCGTGTCTTAACGCGTACGGTCTCGTCGTACTTTCCGTCGATGATGTTACGGGCCGTTTGCTGGATAGCCTGCAGAGGTGCAGTGACGCGAGACGCGGCTACCCAGGAGCCCAGTAGCGCCATCAGCAGCGCCATAATCATCCCCACGATAAGCGTCATCTGCATCTCGCGCAGAAGCGCCAGGAAAGGGGGTTCGGGCTGGCTGATATGAACCGTGTAACCGGAGGGTCGCTTGATGGAAACGTACACCAGTCGCGCAGTATCTTCTCCCCACCGCTCGCGAAATGTCGTTTCGCCCTCGTCGTCCGTGTAGGTAGTTTCTGAATGGAACGTGCCTTCAGCGTCGTTCTCAAACGACGCTACGCCCGGCTCCCCGGCGAGGAGGTCCCCGTCTCTGAACACCGCAACGCGGCTACCCATGAGTTGCGAGGCCTGGTCGACGATCGCTCGTTGTTCCTGCTCGTCCTCACTCGTTTCAATAGCCACTGACAGCCGTTCAGCCTGCGCTCGCAGAGTCGTTTCACGGGCGTCCTGAACCTGTACACGTAGCACGAAGGTTACGTACACGCCAACCGCAAGCACGGCCACGCCAACAAAGAGCGCGAACGTCAAGAACATCCACGTCTTTGTGGAGGCGCGTGCAGGCAGCAGTTGCGACTGCAATCGTGTGAAGAAGCTCATGAATTGCCTTCAGCAGGAGAAGCGTTAGGCACTGGCGCTTTCTGCCGCTTCAACAAACCGGTAGCCAACGCCTCGGACCGTCTGAATGTGCTTGGCAAAAGAGCCGAGCTTTTCGCGCAGGTTCTTAATGTGCGCATCAACGGTACGCTCGGTTACCATCATAGCATCCTTCCAGATCGTCTCAAGGAGCTGCTGGCGCGTGAATGCCTTGCGCGGGTGCCGTACGAGGTAGCGGAGAAGTTCAAACTCCGTAAGCGTAAGGCCCAGGTCATCGCCATCGAGTGTCGCGCGGTATTCATCTTCGTAGATGGTCAGGCTGTCAACCTCAAGCACGCGGTTCTCTTCGACACCACTGCGACGGAGGACCGCCTTCACGTTTGCCTGAATCATCTGCGGAGAGACCGGCTTCGTAAGATACACGTCGCCACCCATCATCAGACCCTTGATCTGGTCTTCCTCCTCACTCTTAGCGCTGAGGAAAATGATCGGGATGGTTTCCGTTTCTGCCCGTGAACGGACGCGCTCGCATACTTCATACCCGGTCAGCCCGGGCAACATAATGTCGAGCAGAATAACGTCTGTATCGCCCGAGACCTTCTCAAGCGCTTCTTCGCCATCAAAGGCTTGATCAACGTTGTAGCCTTCTTCTTGCAGGAAATGGCTGATGACCTCTACGACGTCTTCTTCGTCGTCTACAACCAAAATGTTAATGTCTGCAGGGTCGGTAGTCGTCATGCTGCTTTATCGAAAGTAGTGAGAAGGGAATGTGTGTAAAAACGAATCAACATGCGTGCGAAGGTTAATTCATCCGCACTTGCATAATCATACTAAAATAACAAAATCCTATGACCAAAATCGAGACTTAGGACAGGTCAGATGTGAAGCTTTGGTACGCGAAGCCCAATCCGACTGCACAATTCGTAGGGAATTGTGTCAGCCCAGGATGCCACATCAGTCAACGACGGGCCGCCCGGTCCGAACAGGACAACCTCATCACCGGGTGCCACCGGCGGGGCCTTTGTGGGCTTCCCGAGGTTGATCATTATCATGTCCATGCAAACTCTACCCACTACGGGGTAAAGACCGCCATCGATACCGACGCGCCCTCGATTGGAGAGCGCGCGCGGATATCCATCAGCGTAGCCTGCGCCTACAATTGCAAGACGCGTATGTTGCGTGGCCGTCCACGTTCGCCCGTACGATACGGTGGTACCAGTGGGAATATCCTTTATCTGCGTAATGCGTGAGAGAAAGCGCATTGCAGGCTTCAATTCAGCCGGAGTAGGCTCACCAGTTGATGAGGCGACTCCATAGAGCGAAATGCCCGGCCGCACGTAGGTATTGAAAGAGCGCATCAGTTTGGAGGTCACTCTGTCCGAAAATATTCCGGACGAGTGACCGATGTGCAGCATCGGGTAGGGAGGTTTTAGCGTTCGCACGATGTCGTCGAATATCGCCAGCTGCTCTTTTGAGAACGTGTCCGATGCGGAATCGGCCGTCGCATAGTGGCTCCACAGGCCGCTAACGTGTACGCCCGGTGCCGCCTGCAGCTCGGACAGGATATCGGGGGCTTCCTCGGGCATGAGCCCAAGACGGCTCATGCCGGTATCCACCTTTACATGGATGTGTAGAGGGGCTGACGGATCCGCCGTAGCGAGGACCTCGCGAGCGATGGCCGGGGAGCAAACATTTACATCGACTCCGAGCTTCCGATAGGCTGGTAACGAGCCGGGCAGGGGAGCAGCCATAACAAGCATGGGCTCGCGGATATCGTGCTTGCGGAGATGCTCTGCCTCAGCGAGTGTAGCTACGGCAAAATAGTCTATACCCTCCTCAACAAGTTTCCTTGATACACGAACGGCTCCATGACCGTAGGCATCAGCCTTGACCACCGCCATAACAGACGCGGGCGCGGCCATCTTTTGCACCAACCGCGCATTGTGCGCGATAGCGGATAAGTCTATTTCAACGACAGTAGGTGCGGTACTTCGGTCGGTGACGGAGATCGGTTCTACGGTACGCATGACAAGGGCATCTGCAATAACACATCCGGTAGCCCACGGTTTGTACGCCCGGGGATAGCGGCAGTCCTAAAATGTAAGCTGCAGTTGTAGCACGAGTAAGTGCTGTTGCGGTTCGCCCTCGTCCACCGGAATTTGTGCCATGTACCCGAGCGTGATGCGCTCCTGTTGATAGGGCCGGCCGTCCAATGCGCTTGCGCTGAAACTGACACCGGCGGTTACGAACTGCGTTGCGCGGTCGATGGTGGTAGTGATGTCCTCGTGCTCATACCGGACAAACGCCTCTGCGGCCTCGTGAATCTGTGCCGCGCCCAGGAGCGAAATACCGAGAAGGGATTCGTCTACGTTACCAACCTCTTCGTAATTCAGTGCTATCAGATCCAGCTTTCCGCGGAGTGGTTGGCTGCCCGGGGTTGCGCCGTAATAGAGATGTCCGCCTGCGGACGTATACGCTCGTTCGGTACCGGGCGGCCCGGCACGTGTATTTGGGTTGCGTGAGGCATTATAGCTAACGAAGCCGCCGTAGGAGAGCCCGCTCACCTCTGGCGAGGTGCGCTGGGCGCCCAGGCTGAGCGCCATTCCCGTTTGGCTTCCGCCTCCTGTTACATCACCGCTGCTTATACTTTCTCTAAACTGTCCTCGCGCGCGGCTCCAGTTTCCGTCACCTCCATGAAGAAATAGGGAGTAGGTGGTGTTCGCACGGTTCCACTGGCCCTCAATCCCGAAATCTCGTCCGTCCCCGCCTATGGTTCTGGATCCCCACCGTTCACCTATCGCGGCGCGGTCCACGGCGTCAACTTGGGTTCCTCCGGTAAGCGCATGAGCTCGTGGTTGCACTCCTGCAAATCGCCCGAGACGAAAGCGGAAATCGCCTGTGTTGTAAAAGGCGAACGCATCTACGCCGGCGACTCCACCGGCAGCGGCATTAAACCGGATGTAAGCGCCGAGCTCCTCCCGGAGGTTTATCGTCGTGGCCAGGCGTGCCCGGCGCACACCATATCCCAGCCTCTCATCATCGTCCTCAACCCATGCGTATGAAAACCGCGGCTGAATTTCGCCCCCAAATGTGATGTTTACTCCGGGTCGGGAGGTAGAGACTTCTTGTGCAGCTGCCGGACTGGAGAATGCCAGGCCTACGATCAGCAGAGCTACAAGAGCAAGCGAGGGAGTAAGCGCAATCCACGCTTTACGAAGGTGAATGCTTGGTGGGCTGAATAGCATGTACATCGACTGTGATTTCCGATTTGCAGGGCACGGATAGTACCAGACTCACTCGATTCTTTCAAGTATCCGGCGGAAGCCAACGGATTATTCGTCGATTGTAACGCTACCCGGCGTAGTAAAAGCCTCACCATTATTGAACTGCATC